>NZ_LEKG01000092.1:0-29178 GCF_001029515.1 Micromonospora sp. RV43
GTCGTCGGGGGCCGGGGTCAGGTGGTGGTCAGGGAAGCGAGGGTCGGGGCACCGCGGCCGAGAGCGCGTAGCTGATCGCTCCGTGCAGCACGGCCTGGTCGCCGAGGGTGGCCCGGCGTACCTCGGTGGGAGCCGGGGTCCGGGCGGAGACGAGGGTCTGCAGCTGGTCGAGGGCCGCGTCGTCGAGTTCCGCCGCGGCGCCGCTGAGCAGCACCAGCCCCGGATCGACGACGCAGGCGCAGGAGAGGATGAGCCCGGCCCAGGCGCCGAGGACCTCGTCGAGGTACTCGCGGGCGGGCGCCGAGGTCGCGGCGAGCCCGCTCAGCTCCCGTACCGGTGACTCGGGCCGGCGGCCCGGGTTGAGCGCGACGACCCGCTCCGCGATGGCGTTGACCGACCACCGGGCCTCGAACTCGCCGACGCCGCTGTAGCGGCGCTCGGTCGCGCCGCCCAGCGGCAGGAAGCCGACCTCGCCGGCGGCTCCGCTGGCGCCGCGGCGGACCTTGCCGTCGAGCACGAGGCCGGCGCCGATGCCGTCGGCCACGTGGATCAGCAGCAGGTTCGCCACGTCCGCGCCGGCGCCGGCCACGCACTCACCGGCGGCCATGAGGTTGACGTCGTTGTCGACGACCACGGGTACGCCGAGCCGCCGTTGCACGGATTCGCCGATCGGCCACGCCTCGACCAGTCCGACCGACGGCGCGAGGCGTACCGCACCGTTGCTGGACACGCCGGGCACCGCGATGGCGACGCCGCGGAGCGAGGGCAGGTTGTCGCCGACCAGGTCGAGGACGAACTCGCAGACGGTCTCCACCACGTTCGCGCCGAGCCGCGCGACGCGGTGCGCGATGACCGCGCCCTCACTGTCGGCGATCTCGCAGCTGATCCGGGGCGGCTCCAGCGACACCGCCGCGACGAGCTCGGCGCGGGGGTTGAACTCGAGCATCTCCCGGGGCCGGCCGGTGGTGGGCGCGCCGGGACCGCGTTCGATGAGGTAACCCTCGGCGATGAGTTCCCGCACGAGCGCGGTCACGGTGGCCGCCGAGAGGCCGGTCATCTCGGCCAGGTCCACGCGGGACAGCCGCCGGGCCTGCCGGGCGGCCAAGATCACCGAGAGACGCTTGATCTCACGGGACCGCTCACGGCTGACCGGACTGGTCGGGGCTTTGTCAGACACACTTTCTTCCTAGTGAGAAAAAATTCTGGCGTCAAGTAACGAGATGATCTCGGTCCGCCGACCAGGGAAAATTCTGCGGCCGACAAGCCGGTCGCGCCGGGACCAGCCCGACATGTCGCGCAAAACCGAGCCCTGTGGTCCACATTGGGGTGCCAAACCTGGACAAAGACTGCCCGCCCGTCACGGCCGACCTCCGGGTGATCGCCCTGAGCAGGGGCGATCGTTTATTCGGATAAGGAAGAAAGTCGTCCGGAGCTATTGACGACGCCTTCGCAAGATCCCTAGGTTACGGCCCGAAGGCCTTCCGGTGGACCGACGTCGCCACCGTGCGTACCGCTCACGCCGTGACGGTGCGCGAGCACCACCATCCCGTTGTCGAGCACCACGACCCCCGAGGACCTCACGGTCCTCTGTGGACAGCTGTCTGCAACACGGCCCGGCACGAGCCACCGTGTCAGCCGGCCCGTGCCGGGCCGACCGTCCCCAGCCGCAGCACTCTCGCTTCGAGACGAAGAGGTATGCCCATGAGATGGCGCACCAGCGCGGCGATCGCCATGTGCGGTCTGCTGTCGTTGGGCCTGGCCACTCCGGCCCAGGCCAACCCCCAGCAAGCATCACCGAAGCCCCAGGCCAAGAAGTCCGACAAGCCGGTCGACCTGGACATCATGTTCATCGGCGCCCACCCGGACGACGAGGCCGGCCAGCTCGGCATGCTCGGATACTGGAACGAGTATCACGGCATGAAGGCCGGCGTCATCACCACCACCCGCGGCGAGGGCGGCGGCAACGCCACCGGTCTCGAGGAGGGCCCGGAGCTCGGCATCCTGCGGGAGGCCGAGGAGCGCAAGGCCGTCGGCTGGGCCGGCGTCGAGCACATCTACAACCTGGACGCGCTGGACTTCTGGTACACCGCCAGCGCTCCCCTGACCGAGGAGGTCTGGGGCCACCAGGAGACGCTGTCCCGGATCGTGCGGGTCCTGCGGACCACCAAGCCCGAGGTCATCCTCACGATGAACCCCTCGGCCACGCAGGGCAACCACGGCAACCACCAGAAGGCGGCCATGCTGGCCGTGGAGGCCTTCTACGCGGCTGCCGACCCGAAGGCGTTCCCGGAGCAGATCAAGAAGGAGGGCCTCCAGCCCTGGCGGGCCTCCCGCATCTTCCAGACCGGCGGCAGCGGCACCACCGGCACCAACGGCCCCGCCTGCGAGACCACCTTCACGCCGGCCGAGGCCAGCAACGTCGTCTTCGGCACCTGGCAGGGCTACGAGTCGGCGCGCCACGACGGCAACCGGTGGAACACGGTCCAGACCTGGGCCCGCCGGGAGTACGTGTCGCAGGGCTGGGGCAACAGCTCCTTCCCGACGACCGACCCCGACGCCATCGGCTGCAACCGGCTGACGCTGATCGACACCCGCACGCCGTACCCGGACCCGAACGTGGGCGCCGGCACCGGTGCGCTCCAGGGCGCCACCCTGCGCGCCCAGGGCGGCCTGCCGCTGGGCACCGAGGTCCACGTGCGTCCGCGCACCTGGGAGGCCGTCGCGGGCCAGCCCATCAAGGTGGACACCGTCCTGTACGCCGAGAAGGCCGTCCCGGGGGCCAAGGTCACCCTGAACGTGCCGGCCGGCTGGACGGTCACCGGCAACGGCAACGTGGGCACGCTGACCCCGCGCAAGGAGGTCGTGAAGACCTTCACGGTCACCCCGCCCGCGCAGGTCGAGGTGGGCACCCGCTTCAAGATCGACGCCACGCTGACCAGCAAGAAGGACGGCAGCGGCACCAGCAGCGCCCGGGTTCAGGGCACCGCGCCGGTGCGCGGCACCCTGGAGCCGCTGGAGGAGATCGCCGACTTCCGCGCGTGGACCGTGCGGAACAAGACCCAGCAGCTCGACGCGCTCATCGAGTCCCTGCTGAACATCCCCAGCGGCGGCACCCGCAGCGTCAAGGTCAACCTGACCAACCACGGCACCCGGGTCGAGTCCGGCGCGGTCAAGCTGAACGTCCCCGCCGGTTTCTCGGTGGCCGAGCAGCAGGTGCCGTACAGCGGGCTCCGGCCGGGCGCCAGCACCTCGGTGACGTTCACAGTCACCAACACCGACACGTCGCTGCCGACGGCCAACCGGGCGCCGGACAACGGCGCCTACCGGGTGCAGATCGAGACCAGCTACACCGGCGGCAGCGCGAACGAGCCCGGTGCGTTCAACCTGGTCCCGGTCACCACGATCCCGAAGGCCGCCAGCGCGCCGACCGTCGACGGACACGCCCACGACAACGAGTACACCGGCGAGGTCATCGACATCTCCACCCGCTGGGAGGGCACCGCCGCCCCGGCGTCGGACATCTCCGGCACCGCCCAGCTGACCCACACCGACGACGCCCTGTACGCCGTCTTCACCATCACCGACGACGTGCTCGGCACCGTCCTGCCGCCGGAGGACTGCAAGCGTCCGCGGCGTAACGACAACATCGAGTTCGGCATCGACCCGCGCGGCAACTCGGCGAACACCTCCACGGTGTTCAACATGGCGCTCTTCCCGGCCACGAAGGACCCGGCCAACGGGAACCCGCCGTGCTTCGCCCGGGAGCGGGACAACCACCAGGGCGGCCCGGAGACCGCGCCGGGCGTGGAGATCGCCTCCGTGGTGACCAGCAGCCCCTACACGGGTTACCGGATCGAGGTCAAGATCCCGTTCAGCGTGCTGCCGGACGCCGTTGACCCGAACCGCATGGGCCTGAACATCCTGGTCAACGACTCGGACACGCAGGACCTGTCCGCGCAGACCCGGGTCGGCTGGTCGACCTGGAGCGGCGTACGGGCCGACCCGTGGCGCTGGGGCAACGCGACGCTGCCGGCCCTGGCGGCGAAGCCGTCGGCGCCGAAGGCTCCGATCATGCCGGACACCGCGGCGCAGAGCGTGGACTCGCCGCAGACTCTCGTGCAGTCCGTCTCGGACGGGGTGGCGCCGGGCGGTTACGCCAAGCTGCCGGACGGCACCGTGAAGATCAAGAAGGTCACCCGCACCGCGAGCAAGGTGTCCGTGCAGCTCCAGGTGAAGAAGGCGGGCACGGCCCGCGCCTTCCTCTGGGACGGCACCCGGGTCGTGGCGGAGACCACCGCCGCGCTGCGCAAGGACGGCACGCTCGTCCTGCCGCTGAGCGGGTCGCTCCCGGCCGGCACCTCGCTGCTCGTCTCGTACGAGCACGGCGGCGCCACCACCGCTCTGGCGAAGAAGATCTGCTGAGCGGACGTTGATCGCGTCGACCTGACGCACACGATGGGCCGGGCCGGCAGGCCCGGCCCATCGTGCCGTCCGCGTCACCCGGGTCGTGCCCCGCTCAGCGGGCCGGTGCCGGGACCGGTGGTGGCGGGTGACACCTCAGCCGGCCGGCGCCACCAGCGGCGCGACGCCAGCGCGGCCAGCCCGGCGCCGGCGGTGTTGAGCAGGACGTCGTCCACGGAGGAGACGCGGTCCAGCCGCAGGACGTACTGCGCGACCTCGACCAGGACCGAGCAGCCGGCCGCGAGCGCCAGGATCCGCGGCACCGACGCCAGCGCGGCGAACCGCAGCGGGCCGAGGAACCCGAGCGCCGCGAACACCAGCAGGTTGCCGACGATCTGGACCGTCACCGTCAGCGGCCCGCTCGCGAGGACGGTGAGCAGGTCCCGAAGCGGCACCAGGCTCACCCGGCCGGGAACCACGCCGGCCCCGTCCCCCGGCAGCATGATCATCCAGACCCACGGCACGGTCCCGTAGACGATGCCCACCTCGGCCAGCGACCTCCGCCACGCCGGCCCCGCCCCGCCGCGCCGTCGGGCCAGGACCCACACCGCGAGCGCAGCCGCCGGCAACGCGGCCACGGTGAGGAGCACGACCCCGTTGATCGTGCCGAACCAGCCGTGCCATCCCTCGATCACGCCGCCTCCACCCGTCCCGCCCCGGATCCGCCGCGCCCGCACCGGGGCCGTGCGGTCCGCTCAGGGTGCCACGCCCTCGCCGACAGGTGACCCCGGCCCGGACATCGCGTATGCGGAGCCCGCGCTTCCTGCCACCGGATTCGCATTCCGCCGCCCGGCCGGTCCTGAGTCCCTGCCGATCCGCTGATTTCCCGGCCGGTATTTCGGCGCGACCCGAAGGGCGCGGCCGTTCCGTCGTCACCGGCGTTCCGCGCTCGCCCATTCCACCACCGAGGCGCAGCCTCCGTCCGGGGCGACAGTGGCGTTCCCGCAGATGAACACTGGTCGGACGGGCGGAAATTGCACGTCGGCATTCGCCGTACCGGTGGGTGAAGAAAGACTCGCCTAACCAAGGTTAGCCTTATCTTCGTCGTTCGGTATTCGGCGTGGAAACGGCTCCTTCCGGCCGCCAACCCCGCATTCCGTTGTTAAGGTGAGCATGATCCTCACTGACGGCCGACGGGTTTGAGGACCGGCCGCACGGCAAATACCAGATGGCATTCGAGCACCACGAGGCCGGCCGTTCGCTTCCGCCGGCCCGCAAGACTTGGAGGCACCATGAAGACCCTGTTGCAGTCTCCGCCGGTACGTGAATGCGCCGCCACCGCGTGCAGCTTCAACGACAACGGCTGCCACGCTCCCGCGATCACCGTGGCGGCGTCCGCCGACGCGGCCTCCTGCGCGACGTTCGTCGAGTCGTCGCTCAGCGGCGGGATCGCGGAGGTCACCGGCGCGGTGGGCGCGTGCGCGCGGGCCGAGTGCGTGTTCAACACCAACCTGGCCTGCACCGCCGAGTCGATCACCGTCGGTCCGGGCGCCACTGTCAGCGACTGCCTCACCTACCAGCCCGCCTGACAGAACCGGACACCACGCTCGTACGGGTCACGACGGTCACCGTCGTGACCCGTACAGCATGCGCGGCACCCGACCCGCCGTTGCAGAGGTAAGCCTTACCTACTACCGTCTGACCTGGGCCGACTTCACCCCCTTCCCGGCCGAGGAGACAGACATGGCGTTGCACCCCGCCGGGCGTCCGGCCCCGCCGGCCGGCGTCGTCCCGGTCGCAGGGTCGTCGGCGGGCGGTACGGGCACCTCCTCCACGCCCCGCGACGCCGTCGCCGCCCGGTGCGTGCTGACCGCTGCCTCCTCGCTGCGGCTCACGCTCGGCGACACCACCGCCGACCTCCTCTCCGCCCACGCCGTCCTCCCCGACGGCACGATCGTCCTGGCGGTCGACGCGATGAGCCGCACCGGCGGCATGCTGGTCGCCGCGCGCGGCCACAGCGGCGCGGTACGCCTCGACGTGACCCACCTAGCCCCGGTCGCCGTGCGCTCCCGGGTGCGGTCCCGGCTGCGGATCCTCGGCACGGCCCGCCGGTTCGACCCGGCCGTCCTCGACGCCTGCGACCCGGCCACCGTGATGTCGCTGCTCGACCTGCCCCCGGTGGCGCTGTGGGCCGTCGAGCCGGACGAGGTCGTCCTCGATCGGGCCGCCGATCCCGTCGCGGTGGACCTCGGCGCGTACCGCGCGGCCCGGCCGGATCCGATCGCCGTCGACGAGGCCGCCCACCTCGCGCACCTGACGCGCTGCCACCGCGACGTCCTCGACCGGCTCGGCACGCTCGTCGACCCCACAGTCACAGCCGGTTCGGCGCGCGTCGTCCCGGTCGCGCTCGACGCCGAGGGCATCGTGCTGCGGGCGGAGCGGCCGGACGGTCACGCCGACACCCGGTTGTCCTTCGCCCGCCCGGTCACCGCCGGTTCCGGCCTGGCCGAGGCGCTGCGCACGCTGCTCGCCTAGCCTGTCGCGCCGATCGTGGAAGCCGGACGACGGCGGCGACGACGCGGCCCGCCCGGTGGAGGGTTGCGCGTCCGGCGAGCCTCACTTCCTCCGGACACCCTGGCCTGGCATCTGCCTGATCGGTGACTTGCACGCTGATTAGACAGATGTCAACCTAGGGACATGTCGAAGCAGCAGGCGCCGATCCCACTCGTCGACCTCAGCGCCGACGCGCCGTGCTGCCCCCCGCTGGCGCAGCGCCGGGTTCCCGCCGAGACGGCCGCGGTGCTCGCGCCCGCGTTCAAGGCCCTCGGCGATCCGGTACGGCTGCAGCTGATGTCGATGATCGCCTCCGCCGAAGGCGGCGAGGTGTGCGTGTGCGATCTGACGCCGGCGTTCGACCTGACCGGGCCGACGATCTCCCACCATCTCAAGACGTTGCGCGAGGCGGGCCTGGTGGACGCCGAGCGGCGGGGCACCTGGGTCTACTACCGCGCGCGGCCGCAGATCCTGCGCCGGCTCGCCGGCCTGCTGTCGATCGAGCCGACCGCCGCGGCGCAGCGGTAGGCCGCCGTACCGCACGGCGCCCTGGGCTTCCGCACAGCGATCCGGCCGATGCCGACTTGACGGCTCCGAGGTTACTCAGCAATAATTGAGTCAATGGAAACTGAGCTTACTTCTCTGGCCGAGCGCGCCCGGATCCACGCCGCGCTGGGCGATCCGGCCCGCCTGGCCATCGTGGACGCGCTCACCCTGGGCGACGCCTCCCCCGGGGAGATCGCCCACGCCCTCGACATGCCGACGAACCTGGTCGCCCACCACGTCAAGGTCCTCACCGACGCGGGCCTCGTCGTCCGGGGCCGGTCGGAGGGCGATCGGCGGCGCACCTACCTGCGACTCCAGCCGGCCGCCCTCTCCGCTCTCGCGCCGCCACCGCTGGCGGGTGTGCATCGGGTCGTCTTCGTATGCACCCACAACTCCGCCCGCTCGCAGCTGGCCGCGGCGCTGTGGAGGCGACGCACCGACGGCGACGCCGCGTCCGCCGGCACCAGACCGGCGCCGCGGGTCCATCCCCGCGCGGTCGCCGTGGCCCACCGCCACGCACTCGACCTCGACCCGACCGGCACCGCACACGTCGACGACGTCGTCCGAGACGACGACCTGATCGTCGCCGTCTGCGACAACGCCCACGAGGAGCTGACCGGGCCGATCCGCCCCCGCCTGCACTGGTCCGTGCCGGACCCGGTCCGCGTCGACACCGACGAGGCGTTCGAGGCGGCCTACGCCGACCTCGCCGACCGCGTCGACCGCCTCGCCCCCGCCGCCACGTCGGGAGACACCCGATGACCGGCACCAGCGCCCGCATCCACCAGGAGATCGGGGTACGCGCCGGCACCGACAACCCACGGGAGTGCGCATGAGCACCGCCACCAGAGCCGACCACGCCCCACCGGTGGTCGCACGCCTGTCGCGCCTCGACCGGTTCCTGCCGCTCTGGATCGGCCTGGCCATGGTCGCCGGTCTGCTGCTCGGCCGGATCGTTCCCGGCCTGGACGACGCTCTCGGCGCCGTCGAGGTCGGTGGCATCTCCCTGCCCATCGCTCTCGGCCTGCTGATCATGATGTATCCGGTACTGGCCAAGGTCCGCTACGACCGCCTCGACACCGTCACCGGTGACCGGCGTCTCCTGGTCTCGTCGCTGGTCCTCAACTGGATCGTCGGTCCCGCCGTCATGTTCGCCCTGGCCTGGGTGTTCCTGGCCGACCAGCCGGAGTACCGCACCGGTCTGATCATCGTCGGCCTGGCCCGCTGCATCGCGATGGTCATCGTCTGGAACGACCTGGCCTGCGGCGACCGGGAGGCGGCGGCGGTCCTCGTCGCCGTCAACTCGGTGTTCCAGGTCCTCGCCTTCGGCCTGCTCGGCTGGTTCTACCTGTCGGTGCTGCCGGGCTGGCTGGGCCTGGACGGCGCCGCGCTGGAGGTCTCCGGCTGGGACATCGCCGGCAACGTGCTCGTCTTCCTCGGCATCCCACTGCTCGCCGGCTACCTCTCCCGCCGCGTCGGCGAACGCGCCAAGGGTCGCGACTGGTACGAGCAGCGGTTCCTGCCCAGGGTCGGACCCGTCGCCCTGTACGGACTGCTGTTCACCATCGTCGTGCTGTTCGCCCTGCAGGGCGAGGCCATCACCGGCCGGCCGGCCGACGTGGCCCGCATCGCTCTGCCGCTGCTGGCCTACTTCGCCCTCATGTGGGCCGGCTCCTACCTGCTCGGCCGGGCCATCGGCCTGAACTACGAACGCACCACGACCCTGGCGTTCACCGCGGCGGGCAACAACTTCGAACTGGCCATCGCGGTCGCGATCGGCACCTTCGGGATCGCTTCCGGCCAGGCCCTGGCCGGCGTCGTCGGCCCGCTGATCGAGGTCCCGGTCCTCGTCGGCCTGGTCTACGTGTCGCTGTGGGCCCGCGCCCGCCTGTTCCCCACGCCGGGAGCCCGGCCATGAGATGCCTCGACTGCGCCGCGGCACGCCGCGCGGCGACCACCGGAATCATGGAGACCCGATGAGCGACAAGCCCAGCGTCCTGTTCGTCTGCGTGCACAACGCCGGCCGTTCCCAGATGGCCGCCGGCTGGCTGCGCCACCTCGCCGGCGACACCGTCGAGGTCCGCTCCGCCGGCAGCGCACCCGCCGAGACCGTCAACCCCGCCGCCGTACAGGCCATGGCCGAGGTCGGCATCGACATCACCGACCAGACCCCCAGGCTCCTCCGGTACGAGACGGCGGAGTCCTCGGACGTCATCGTCACCATGGGCTGCGGTGACGCCTGCCCCGTCTTCCCCGGCAAGCGGTACGAGGACTGGAAGCTCGAAGACCCCGCGGGCAAGGGCCTCGACGCGGTACGCCCCATCCGGGACGAGATCCGCACCCGGGTGGAACGACTGCTCGCCGAACTGCACCCCACCGCCTGACCGGATGATCCGGTCCTGGTTGCCCGGGCAGGTAGCCGCCATTGGTGCAACGATGCAAGCGTGGGAACTGCGAAAACTGCCACCCCTGCCATCTCGCCACTTGCCGGCGAGCCGATCAAGCGTGCCGATGCCGAGCGGCTCGCGGGAGTCCTGAAGGCGTTCGCCGACCCGGCCCGGCTGCGCCTGCTCAGCCTGATCCAGTCCGCTCCGGAGGGCGAGGCGTCAGTCAGCGACCTCACCGCGCCGCTCGGTCTCTCCCAGCCGACCGTCAGCCATCACCTCCGGATCCTCACCGAGGCCGGCCTGCTCGAGCGGGAGAAGCGGGGTGTGTGGGCGTACTACCGCCTGGTGCCGTCCGCGATCTCGGCGATCGCCGAGTCGTTGACCCCGCCTCGTAAACGGCCGACGAAGAAGGTCCGCTGAGCAGGGGACTGCCGGGCTGCCGCGCGCGCCCGCCGGCCTGACCGGGTCGCGCCCCGGGGCGTCAGCCGGCCACCGGGAAGTTGGACCGGACGAGGCCGTCCGGGTCGTGGCGGCGCTTGACCGCCCGGAGCCGGGTCAGGACGGCGGGGGTGAACGCATCGGCCACCGTCTCGTCCGGGTCGAGGAAGGTCACCGGCTTGCGCCCACTGACCGGCAGGGCGGCGGCCAGGGCCCGCTGCCGCGCCGTGACCGCCGCCGGGTCGGTGGCGACGCCGAACAGGTAGAGCGCGTACGGCTCGGTGAGCGGGCCGTGCGGGCTGTCGGAGTACCGGGCGAGGGCGCCGCCCAGGTGCCGGAGCTGGACGCTGAGCAGCGGGGCGATCGGGTCGGCCAGCAGCGCCCCGGCCGCGTCGTCGTCGAGGCGGGTCAGCAGTTCGGCGCGGGAGATGCCGGGGCTGGGGGCGGTGGGTTCAGCCGTGATGCCGCCGAGTTCGGTGACCGGCATGATCCGCCTGCTGTCGGAGATCGGCGCGGGCAACCGGTCCAGCGGTGCGAGCAGGTCCCGCGCCCCGGTCCCGTCGCCGAGATAGGTGACGTCGAGGGCCACCATCGGGTCGGCGCCGGGGAGGTGCAGCAGGTCCATCCAGACGGTCAGCTCCTCGGGCGCGGTGGCGGTGATCCGCCGGAACGCCCGCAGCACGTCCGGCGCGTGCGCCGCCGCCCACATCATGCGTCCGCCGTACAGCTCCGGCGCGGGGTGCAGCGCGATTTCGAGCGCGGTGACGATCGCGAAGTCTCCGCCACCGCCGCGCAGCGCCCAGAACAGGTCGGGGTCGGTCTCGGCGGTGACGCGCCGGTGCCGCGCCTCGGCGTCCACGACGTCGAACGCGGTGACCGCGTCGGACACCCAGCCGTACGCGCGGCCGAACCAGCTCAGCCCGCCGCCGAGCGCCACCCCGGTCACGCTGACCACGGGGGAGCTGCCGGGCAGCCCGGTGAGCCCGTACGGCGCGGCGGCGGCCTGGAGCCGGCCGGACGGCACACCCGCGCCGACCCGGGCCCGGCGGGCGGCCGGGTCGATCTCCACGGTGTCCAGGCGGCCGGTCCGCAGCAGGATCGCGCCGTCGGCGCGGCCGGTGGCACCGTGCCCGTTGGGCTGCACGGCGATGCTCAGTCCGGCCGGGCGGGCGTACCGGACGAGCGCGGCGACGTCGTCCGCGTCGGCGGCCTCGACCACCGCCGCCGGTGACTGCGCGACGGCCAGGTTCCAGGCCCGGCCGGCCACCTCGAACCCTTCGTCCCCCGGCAGCAGGACCCGGCCCCGGACGGTGGAGCGCAGCGGGTGCGGGGCGTTCGTGATCGTGTCCATGAGCCCACACTAGGGTCGGAAAAGACCCGGACTAGGGTGCATTCGCATGACGGATTCGTGGGCCAATCCGGCGCGACGGCTCGGCAGCGACCTGCATCTGGAACTGTCCGGCGCCCGCGGCCGCCGGTCCGCGCTCATCCGCGCGCTGCGCGACGCCGTCCGGGACGGGAGACTGGCCGCCGGCACCCTCCTGCCGCCGTACCGGTCCCTCGCCGCCGACCTCGGCCTGGCCCGCAACACCGTCGCCGCCGCGTACGCCGAGCTGGTGGCCGAGGGATGGCTGGTCGCCCGGCAGGGCTCCGGGACGCGGGTGGCGCCGCGCACCGAGCCCGCCCGGGTCGCCCGCGTCCCGAGGCAGACGCCCGCGCGTCCGGCCCCGGCCGTGCACCACCTGCGGCAGGGGCAGCCGGATGCCGCCTCCTTCCCGCGCGCCGCGTGGCTGGCGTCCACGCGCCGCGCCCTGACCGCCGCGCCGAACGAGGCGTTCGGGCCGGGCGACCCGCGGGGCCGCCCGGAGCTGCGCCGGGCACTGGCCGGGTACCTGGCGCGGGCGCGGGGTGTCCGCACCACCCCGGACCGGATCGTGGTGTGTTCCGGTGTCGCGCACGCGCTGCGCCTGCTCTTCGGTGGCCGGGTTCTGCGCGGACCGCTGGCGGTGGAGTCCTACGGCCTCGCGTTCCACCGCGCGGTCCTGGCGGCGGCAGGCGTCCGCACCGTCCCGCTCACGCTCGACGCGGACGGCGCCCGCACCGGGGAGCTGACCGACCTCGCCGGGGTACGGGCGGCGCTGCTCACGCCCGCGCACCAGTTCCCCACCGGCGGGCCGCTGCATCCCCGGCGGCGCCTCGCCGCGCTGGGGTGGGCGGAGGGCCGGGACGGACTGGTGCTGGAGGACGACTACGACGGCGAGTTCCGGTACGACCGGGATCCGGTCGGCGCGGTGCAGGGCCTGGCCCCGGAGCGCGTGGTCTACCTGGGCTCGGCGAGCAAGAGCCTCTCCCCCGCGCTGCGTCTGGGCTGGATGGTGCTGCCCGGACGGCTCGTCGGCCCGGTGCTGGACGCCAAGGGTGAGCGGGAGGCGTGGGCGGGCGTGACGGACCAGCTCACCCTCGCCGACTTCCTCGACTCCGGCCGGTACGACCGGCACGTGCGCCGGATGCGGCAGCGGTACCGCGCCCGCCGCGACCGTCTCGTCGCCGCGCTCGCCGCCCACGCCCCGCACGTCACGCCGACCGGCGTCGCCGCCGGGCTGCACGCCGTGCTGCGCCTGCCCGCGGGCACCGAGCACCAGGTGGTCGAGGCCGCCGCCGCTCAGTCGATCGCGCTCGACGGGCTGGCCGGTTTCCGCCACCCGGACGCCACCATGCCCGCCCTCGACGGCCTCGTGGTCGGCTACGCCACGCCGCCCGAGCACGCGTACGCCGCCGCGCTGGAGGCGCTGTGCCGGATCCTTCCCCCGGACCTGCTCCCCCACCGGCCCGGCGGGCCGGCCCTTGAGGACCGCGGCCCGACCCGGTAGAAACGGCGGGGCCGACAGGAGAATCAGCCATGACCGATACCGACGGACGGTTGTCCGCGACGCCGCGTACGACGCTGCGCCGGATGAAGGAGAAGGGGCACCGCGACCGCGCCGCCCTGTTCGACGTGCTCCGGGCCGCCTTCGTCTGCCACCTGGGCGTGCTGGTCGACGGCGGCCCGATGGTGGTGCCGACCGTCTACGGCTTCGACGACCGGCACCTCTACCTGCACGGCTCGGTGGCCAGCCGGAGCCTCACCACCGACGCCGAGGTCTGCGTCACGGTCACAGTGGTCGACGGCCTGGTCCTGGCGCGCTCGGTGTTCGAGCACGGGATCAACTACCGCAGCGCGATGGTCTACGGCCGGCCCCGGTGGGTGACCGACGCCGAGGAGAAGGTGTACGGCCTGCGGCTGCTGACCGAGCACGTGGCCCCCGGCCAGTGGGACCACGCCCGCCGCCCGAACCGGCGGGAGCTGGCGGCCACCGCGCTACTGGCGCTTCCGCTGGCCGAGGCGTCGGTCAAGACGCGCAGCGGGCCGCCGGACGACGGCGACGGCCCGGACGCCGCCCTCGGGCTCTGGGCCGGCGAGCTTCCGCTGGTCGCCCGCTGGCAGCAGCCGGTGACCGACCCGGCGCTGCCGCCGGCGACGCCGGTGCCGGCGCACGTCGCCGCGCGCGACGGCACCCGCGCCGACCAGGGCTGACCGGCCGGGCGGCCCCGGTCCGCCTACCGGAGCTGGCGGGCCACCTCCGCCAGCGGCAGCCGGGGCTGGACGGCCGCGCGGGCGGCCACCACAGCCAGCGCCCGGGGCACGCCGGCGCAGTGCGCGATGATCTCCCGTACCGCCGCGCGCTCGGCGGTGAGGCGACGCTCGCCGAGGCGGGCGGCCAGCAGGTCCCACGCCTCGCCGGCGGCCAGCTCGTCGACCACGACCGGGCACGCGGCCTCGCCGACGACCAGGCCGGTGAGGCGGTCCCGGCTGGTCACGACCACCATGCAGCCGGGTACGCCGGGCAGCAGCGGCCGTACCTGGTCGGCGTCGCGGGCGTCGTCGAGCACGATGAGCATCCGGCGTCCGGCGAGCGCGCTGCGGTAGAGCCCGGTGCGCGCCGCCGGGCCGCACGGGACGCCGCCGGGTACGTCGAGCGCCTCGATCAGACCGCCGAGCGCCTCGGCCGGCGCCACCGCCGCCCTGCCCGGGTCGCTGCCGCCGAGCTGGACGTGCAGCACCCCGTCGGCGAACCGGGCGGCCGACCGGTGCGCCCAGCGCAGCGCCAGCGCCGTCTTGCCGATGCCGGACCGGCCGGACAGGACGCACACGACGACGCTCGACATCCGCCGCGGTCCCCCGTCGAGCAGCCGGTCGAGTTGCCGCAGTTGTGCGGAACGGCCGGTGAAGCCGGGAATCTCCAGCGGTAGTTGCATGGGGCGGATCCGGGCCGCGGGCGCCGGGTGGGCGGGCAGGCCGAGGACCTCACGGAGCAGCCGGACGGTCGCGGGCCGCGGACGGGTCACCCGCGACGACTCCAGGTTGCGGATGCTCCGGACGCTCAGTCCGGTGCGGGCGGCCAACTCCTCCTGTGTCAGGTTGGCCAGTCGCCGGGCGGTAGCGATTTCATGACCCAACGTATCCATGTAGCCGATCACAGCGTCGTCTCCGTACCGGTTCTGGTGGATTCATGCCGGTGGACCACCGAAGCCGAGGCCGCTGAGCGGGCAGTCAGCAGCGACATTGCCGGTGATCTGCCGGTGAAGCTCCTGTTGGCCAGACGAGGTTAAGTCCACAGTGGGTCCGACGCTATCGACCGGAGTCGAATCGACGGTCGACGAGACGGGCCCTTCCCGGCATCGGTGCAGCGTCGCAGAAGCAGCACTTCCGGTCACTCTCCGCAAACCTCAGACCCGTCCGGCGCGGGCCCGGCGGGCAGCGCGCCGACCAGGAGGACGAACATGCGAAGGTACGTCAGCGACACCGCCGAACTCACCGACGAGTACGGCATCCGGATCGGCCGCTGGACGCAGTACCGCGATCTCGGCCCGTTGCCGTTCGACGCCATGTGGTGCGTGATCCCGCCCGGTGGCAGCAGCAGCGAGGACGTCCACCCCGAGGTCGAGTTCGCCGTGGTGACCCGCGGCACGGCCATCTACGAGGCGGGCGGCGAGAAGGTCGAGGTGCCGACCGGTGGCGTGATCCTGCTCGAACCCGAGCAGAGCCACGTCATCCACAACCCCTCGCCGGAGCAGCCGCTCACCATCCTCAGCATCTACTGGATGCCCCGGCCCGACGACGCGGCGCAGGCCGGCGCGGACGACGGAGCCGGCCGTGACTGACGGGGCGGCCACCTCCTCCGGCGTGGTGCTGGTGGTGACGCCGCCACCGACGCCGAACGGGCCGCTGCACCTCGGGCACCTCAGCGGCCCGTACGTCGCCGGGGACGTCGCGGCCCGCGCGCTGCGTGCCGCCGGCCGGCGGGTGGTGACCCAGTGCGGGCTGGACGCGCACCAAAACTACGTGCTCGCCCGGGCGGAGGCGCTGGGCGAGACCCCGGCGGACACCGTCGCCCGGTACGGGTCGTCGATCCACGCCGCGCTGCGCGCCGCGCGCATCCGGTACGACGTCATGGCCGACCCGCTGGCCGACGAGGGCTACCGCCGGGCGGTCGCACGCCTGCTCACCGAACTGGTGGAGGCGAAGGTGGTGGAGGTCGCCCCGGTGTCGCTGCGCGCGTGCGCGGCCTGCGGGCGGACCCTGCACCACGTCCGGGTCGCCGGGCGCTGCCCGGCCTGCGGCGCCGGCGCGAACGGCGGCACCTGCGAGGGCTGCGGCGGGTTCTGCACCGCCGCGAACCTGGCCGGCGCGCGGTCGACCTGCTGCGACGCCGCACCCGAGCCGGTCACCCGCACGGTCCCGGTGCTGCGGCTCGACGAGCACCGGGAGCGGCTGGCCGAGTTCTGGTCCCGCGCGGTGCTGCCGCCCCGGTTGCGGCGCCTCGTCGCGTCGTACCTGGACGGCGGGCTGCCGGAGGTGCCGCTGGCGTACCCGACGGACTGGGGCATCGAGTGGGACGACGGCCTGCGCATCGACGTCTGGGCGGAGATGGCCCTGGCCAACCTGGTGCTGCCCGCCCGCCACCTGCGGCCGGACGCGGACACGCTGGCCGGGTACCTGGACGCGTGGCGGGACGTGGACGAGCAGTGGATCTTCCTCGGGGTCGACAACGCGTTCTACTACGCGCTGCTCATCCCGGCCCTGCACCTGGCCGCCGGGCTGCCCGACCGGCCGACCGGGCTGGTCGTGAACGAGTTCTACCGGCTCACCGGCGCCAAGTTCTCCACCAGCCGCGAGCACGCGATCTGGGCGCACGAGTTCCTGGCCACCGAGGACCCGGCTGTGGTCCGGGCGTTCCTGAGCTGGGACCGGCCGGACAGCTACGAGTCGGACTTCCGCCCGGAGGCGTACGAGGCGTTCGCCGCCCGGTACGCCGCGACCCTGGCCGGCACCACCGCCGGCCTGGACGGCGTGCTGGCCGACACCGAACTGACCCGCGGCGAGCAGGCGCTGCGCCTGGAGCACTTCGACCCCGCCACCGCGGTACGGGCGGCGCTGGCCGCGTACCCCGGTGCGCCGGAGCGGGCGGCCCGCCTGCTCGGCGTCGTCGGCGGCGCGGAACCGGCGGGTTCGGATGGGTGAGCCGCGCGTGCTCGTCGTCGGCGCGGGCATCAGCGGCGTCCTGCTCGCCCGGCGGCTGCGGGACGCGGGCGCCGACGCGGTCCTGATCGGCCCGCACGGCGGCGGCGCGGCCGGGCGGCCCGCCGACGCGACGGCCGCGTCCGGCGGACTGGTGCGTGCCTTCGAGCCCGACCCTGCCGCCCGGTCCCTCGCCGCCGCGAGCCTCGCCGAACTGCTGGCCGATCCGTCCCTCGCGACAGCGGCCGGGTGGCGGCGGACCGGTTCGCTCTACCTGCTCGACGCCCGGGCGGCGGCCGGCGTGGACGGCGCCGAGGTGCTGACCCGGGCCGAGGTCGCCGACCGGTTCGGTTTCGCCGGGCTCCCGGACGGCACGGTGGGGGTCTGGGAGGACCGGGCCGGCTACCTGGACCCGGACCGGCTGCGCCGGACCGTCCTGCGTGGCCTCGGCCGGACCGAGACGGCACCGGTGGCCCGCCTCGACGACCGCGTGGTCGAGCTGCGCGACGGCCGCCGCCTCACCGGCGATCTCGTCGTCGTGGCCGCCGGGGCCTGGACCCCGCGTCTGCTGCGCGCCGCCGGGCTGCCGACCTCGCTGCGCACCAAGCACATCCAGTACGCCCACCACGTCACCGGCGTCGCCGAGCTGCCGTGCTTCGTGGACGAGACCAGCGGCCTCTACGGCCGGCCGGCCGGTCCGGGGCGGGTGCTGCTCGGGCTGCCCAGCGACAGGTGGGACGTCGACCCGCCGTCCCCCGAGCCGGACGCCGCACTGGCGGCACGGGTCCTGACCGTGGCGGCACGGAGGCTGCCCGGCCTGGACCCGCGACCGGCCGGCCCGCCGGTGAGCGCCACCGACTGCTACAGCGAACCCGCCGGGCTGGCCCTGCGCCACGTGTCCGGTGCGGTGCACACCTTCACCGGCGGCAGCGGCGGCGCCGCCAAGACCGTCCTGGCCGCCAGCCGGCTCGCCGCCACCGCCCTGCTGAACACCCGAACCGCGATCCCTGTCCCCCAAGGCCAGACAGAGGCAGACTGATGACGCAGACCTTTCACACAGTGGGAATCGGCGCCGGGCCGGCGAACCTGAGCCTCGCGGCGATGTACGACACCCTCGCGCCGCACGACATCGCGCTGTTCGAGGCCCGCGACCGGCCGGGCTGGCACGACGGGATGCTGCACAGCGGCGTCCGCATGCAGACCGGCTGGGTCAAGGACCTGGTCTCGCTCTACGACCCGACCCACCCGCTGTCGTTCCTCAACTACCTGGTCACCACCGGCCGGGTGTACGCCCTGCTGGGCGCCGGGTTCGACACCATCCCCCGGATCGAGTACCAGCAGTACCTGGTGTGGGCGGCGGGCCGGCTGCCGCGCATCACGTACGGCACCCGCGTCGACCGGGTCGAGTTCGACGGCGCGCTGGTCAGCCGCAGCGGCGGTGCGGAGGTCGCCCGCTCCCGGCACCTGGTGCTCGGCAGCGGGACCGTCCCCTTCGTACCGGAGTTCCTGGACGCCCTCGACCCCCGGCACCTGTTCGTCGCCGACGAGCTGCACCAGCGCCTCGCCACTGTGCCGGACGAGCCGGACCTGCCGTGGATCGTGATCGGCAGCGG
Organism: Micromonospora sp. RV43; assembly: GCF_001029515.1. Lineage (NCBI taxonomy): Bacteria > Bacillati > Actinomycetota > Actinomycetes > Micromonosporales > Micromonosporaceae > Micromonospora > Micromonospora sp. RV43. The sequence continues at coordinate 18,498 of NZ_LEKG01000092.1, forward strand.
CCAGACCAGCGCCGAGTGCGTCGCGGCGCTGCTCGCCCGCGGGTGCCGCGACATCAGGTGGATAGGGCGGCGGTCGTGGTTCGCCCCGCTGGAGGACTCCCCGTCGGCGAACGACCTGTACCGGCCCGCCTACCAGGAGGCGTTCCTCACCCTGTCCCGGGACGTGCGGGAACGGCTCGTCTCCGGTCAGATCCTGACCAGCGACGGCATCTCCCCGGGCACGTTGCGCGGCGTCTACCAGCACAACTACGAGGAGCGGCTGCGCACCGGCCGGTTCCCGGTGACGATCATGCCGAGCCGTACCGTGACCGGCGCCCGGCAGCTCGACGGGGAGGTCGAGCTGGAGTGCCTGACCGCCGGCAGCGGCGAGGAACGGCACCGGGCGGTGAACCTCGTCGTCGCGGCGGGACGCCGGCAGGCGCCGCTGCCCTTCGACCCGGAGCTGACCGCGCTGATCGACCTGGACGAGCGCGGTGAGCCGGTCATCGAGTCGGACTACTCGATCCGGTGGAAGCACGCCGACGACCACAAGATCTTCGTGCTGAACCGGGGGCGGTACGTCCAGGGGCTCGTCGACTCCAACCTGAGCATCCTGCCGATCCGCAGCGCGATGATCCTCAACTCGATCGCCGGCCGCACGGTCTGCCGGTTCCGCGACGACTACCTGAGCACCCGATGGGCGTGAGCGCGATGACATCGTTCGACTACGACGACCGGATCTTCGTCTCCGTCGACCACGCCGGTGACGCCGACCCGCTGCGGGGGCACTACCACCAGCGCGGCGACCTGGTCTGGGCGGAGATCTCCGGCGGCCCGGTACGGCACGGACGGCTCGCCGGCACCTGCGACGCGCAGGGCGTGGTGCGTTTCGCGTACGTGGAGGTGCTCACCGACGGCAGCATCGTGGTCGGCGAGTGCGAGTCGCGGCCCGAGCGGCTGCCGGACGGCCGGATCCGGCTGCGCGAGCGGTGGCGCCGGCACGGGCCGCGCCGCGACAGCGGCGTCTCCGTGATCGAGGAGGCCGTCCCGGCCCGCGCCGAGGCGAGGGAGGAGCAGCGTGTCTGACATCCAGATCGTCAGCTTCGTCGCGGCGAGCCTGCTCATCATCATCGTGCCGGGCGTCGACTTCGCCCTGGTCACCCGGCAGACCGTGCGGTACGGGCGGCGGGCCGGGTTCGTCGTGCTGGCCGGGCTGTTCGCCGCCGCCCTGGTGCACGCCTCGCTCGCCACCGCCGGCCTGTCCGCCCTGCTGGTGTCCTCACCGGCGCTCTACACGGTGCTGCGGGTCGCCGGTGCGCTGTACCTGGTCTACCTGGGCGGCACCATCCTCTGGGCCACCCGGCCACGACGGGCGGCGGCCCCGGCCGCGCAGCCGGTCACAGTGGGCGCGGGCGGCCCCGGGCCGGACGCGGACACCGGCCCGGTCGCCGCGCCGGAGACGGTGGCCGCCGACGAGCCGCACGTGGCCCGGCGCTCGTTCGTCATGGGCGTCACCAGCCAGATGCTGAACGTCAAGGTGGTCGTCTTCTACGTCTCGTTCGTGCCGCAGTTCGTCAAGCCCGGCGACGGCGCGGCGGCCCGTACGGCGGTGCTGGCCGCCACGTTCATCGGCCTCGCCGTGCTCTGGTGGGCCTGCTACATCCTGCTCATCGACCGGTTGCAGCCCTGGCTGACCCGGCCGTCGGTGCTGCTGGTGATCGAACGGCTGACCGGGCTGATCCTGATCGTCCTGGCGGTACGGATCGCGCTGAGCCACTGAAGCACGCCACGGCGCCCGCCGGCCCGGCCGTCCAGCCGGTCCGGCGGGCGCTCGTGGTGTCAGGCGTTGCGCGGACGGTGGGCGACGGTGAGGACGTGGGTGGTCGGCCACTCCAGCGGCCGGCCGTCCAGGTCGGTGAGGGACGCGACCGGTGCGATCCGGTTGTCGATCACCCAGTCGTTGCGGACCGGCGCCGAGGCCGGGCCGATCTCGAAACCGGCCTCGGTGAGCAGCGCCGTCCAGTCGGCGAAGCCCAGGCCGCAGAACTGCTCCTTCGTCTCCGACAGCCAGTTGTCGGTGTAGTCCTTGCGGGTCAGGTAGTCCATCGCCGCGCCCAGGCCGAGACGTACCGCGCCGTCGGCCAGCGGCTCGTACGCGAAGCCGAACGCGAAGTCCACCGCGAACTGGTCCAGCCGGGCCCGCGTCGACAGTCCGGAGACGTACCGCCGGACCTCGGCCGAGGTCAGGTCGGCGAGATCCCGGCGCGGCGAGGCCGGGTTGTCCCCGTCGTCGGTGGTCAGCCGCAGGATCACCGGCCGGTCCGGCTCGTCCGGCCCGCACACGTCGCTGTTGATCCAGACACCGCCGGGCACCGTGTGGTCGTGGATGCGGCGGGCGAACTGGAGCAGCGACTCCCGCTGCCGCCCGTACGACCAGATCTCGTGGGTCAGCGCGAAGGTGAGCGTGGTGTCCACCGACCGGTCCTTGAACACCGCGCCGCCGAGGACGTTGCGGTGGAAGAAGTACACGTTGGCGTTACGGAACACGCCCTGCGCCTTCTTGTGCAGGCACTCCTGGTAGAGGTGGCGGGCCACCTCCACACCGATCAGGTCGCTCTCGCGCAGCGCGGCCTCCCGGTCGGCCAGCTCCAGGACGGCGCCCGCGCCGCAGCCGATGTCCACGATGCGGCCGGGCTGCACGTACCGGCGCACCGAGTCCCACTTGCGTTGGGCGGCCGAGGCGAACGCCTCCACGTAGGTGCGGTAGTCGCGGGTCACGGTGAGGCCGCCCTCGTCGCCGACGAGCGGGTCGTTCACCACCGACCGGATCGCCTCGACCAGGCGGTAGCGCTCGAACACGTCGATCGTCGCCGGGTGGGTGAGCGTCCGCCAGCTCTCGTCGCCGGCGGCCAGGCGCAGCAGCACGTCCCACGGCCGTTCCGGCGTCCCGGGCAGGTCCGGATCGGCCTCGACCAGCGCGATCCCGAAGCCGAGCCGCTCGTACAGCTTGGCGACCTCCGGGGTGGAGCAGGCCACCACCGTGTCGGCGGGCGTGAGTTCGAGCCCGGTGGCCACCGCGATGCTCTTGAGCGTGACCTCGGCGAACGCGTCGGTGTACGCGGTGTCGAAGATCGGCACGGCCAGCGAGCGCAGCCCGCTGAGCACGCTGAACCGCTCGATCGCGGCCTCCCGCCTGTGGTACGCGACGGGGTTGCGCCTGGTGTTCTCGTGGTTGGCCGACGTCACCGCCCAGACCACTGTGGCCTCGTCGCCGGCGAGCCGGCGCAGGTAGTCGGCCTGGAACCGGGTCAGCAGGTGGTGCCGCCCCGGGAACAGCACGAAGCGGGTCGGCAGGTCGGTCATGGTCACCTCGCCTGGGCGGTGCAGCGGTCGGTGATCATACCGGGACGCGCCAGGAACGCCAGAGATGGCCGTACCGGCCGTCGGCGGCCAGCAGCTCCTCGTGCGTGCCCTGCTCCACGACCCGGCCGTGGTCGAGCACGACGATCCGGTCCGCGCTCACCGCCTGGCTGAGCCGGTGCGCCACGATCAGCGTGGTCCGCCCCTGCGTGGCCGCGAGGGCCGCCCGGTCCAGGTCGCGGGCTCCGGCGCTGCCGGCCTCGGCTGTCGCCTCGTCCAGCACGGCGACGGCCGGCGCGGTGAGCACCAGCCGGGCCAGGGCCACCTGCTGGGCCTGCGCGGCGGTGAGCCGGTGGCCGCCCTCGCCCACCGGCGTCGCCAGCCCGTCGGGCAGGGCACGCAGCCAGGTGGTGGCGCCGACCCGTTCCAGCGCGTCGAGCAGCTCGGCGTCGGTCGCGTCCGGTGCGGCCAGGCGCAGGTCCTCGGCGAGCGGCCCGGCGAAGACGTGCACCTCCTGGCTGACCAGTGCCACGTCGCGCCGGGACGTGGCCTCGCCCGTCCCGGTCAGCGGCGCGCCGTCGAGGCGTACCGATCCGTCGGTGGGCGCGATGATCCCGGCGGCGATGCCGGCGAGCGTGCTCTTGCCGGCGCCGCTGGCGCCGACCAGCGCGACCCGCTCCCCCGGTGCCAGGCGCAGTTCGACGTCGGCGAGCACCAGCGGCCCGTCGTCGTAGTGGTGCCGGCGCACCGTGACGTCCAGCGCGGCCGGGCCGCGCGGGCTGGCGGGCGGGGCGGCCGGGCCGGAGGCGGTGGCCGGGCCGGTGTCGGGCAGGTTCGCCACGCCGACCAGCCGGGCGAGGCTCGCGCCGGCCTGCAGCACCGAGTCGGACTCCAGCAGCAGCAGGCCGATCGGGTTGAACAGGCGGTGGAAGTAGAGCGCGGCGGTGGTCGCCGCGCCGACGGTTACCAGGTCGTCGCGGACCAGGAGGAACCCGGCCACGAGCACAGCGGCCAGGCCGAGGAACTCCGACCTGTTGATCCGCAGCCCGAAGCGGGTGTGCAGGTTGAAGATCTCCAGCGACAGGTCGCGCGCCACGCCGGACCGCTCGGCGATGGCCGCCACGTGCGCGTCCTCGGTCCGGTACGCGCGCACCGTCGCCGCGCCGCGCAGCGCGCCGGCCATCGCCTGCGTCCGCTCGCCGGTGGCGACCCGCTCGCGGGCGTAGTAGGGCGCGGAGCGCCGCAGGTACCAGCGCAGCGCCAGCGCGTACGCGGGCGCGGCGACCAGCCCGGCGAGGCCGAGCCGCCAGTCCAGCGCGACCAGCCCGAACACGGTGAGCACCACCGACAGCAGCGCGCCGACGAACGCCGGGCCGCTCACCGCGATCACGTTCGTCACCACCGCCACGTCGTCGCCGACGCGGGCCAGCAGGTCGCCGGTGCCGGCCCGCTCCAGCGTCGCGGACGGCAGGTGCAACGCGCGGTCGAGGACGCGCTCGCGCAGCCGGGCCAGCACCGTCTCGCCGAGCCGGGACGCGAGCGCGGCGCCGAGCGCCGTGAGCAGGCCGGTGAACACGGCGGCGCCGGCGATCACCGCCACCCGGCCGCCGATCCGGGAGACCGGGGCGTCGGCGATGACGTCGTCGACCAGGCGGCCGAGCACCCAGGGCGCGACCAGGCCACCCGCGGCGGCGACGACGAGCACGGTCGCCGCGGCGGCGCTGAGGCCGGGCCGGGCGCGGAACTGGGCGCCGAGCGTCGTCCAGGTCTGCCGGGCGGACGCGACAGGCAGCAACGTCCGGCCGGGGGTACGCGGGTCAGCGGTCACCGCAGTGTCTCCTCGCGGTAGCGGGCGTCGGAGGCCAGCAGGTGCTCGTGCGGTCCCTCGGCGGCCACCCGGCCGTCGGCGATCACCACCACCCGGTCGGTGATCCGCAGCAGGGCCGGGCTGCTGGTGATCAGCAGGGTGCCCCGGGGCCCCACCCGGCGCGTTTCGGCCAGTCCGTCGGCGAGCTGCGCCTCGGTGGCGGCGTCGACAGCGGTGGTGGGATCGTGCAGCACCAGCACGGGCGGGTCGGCGTGCAGCGCCCGGGCCAGCCCGAGCCGCTGGCGCTGGCCGCCGGAGAGGTTCGCGCCCCGCTCGACGAGCCGGTGGTCGAGGCCGCCGGGGTGTGCGTCCACGACGTCCTGGGCCGCGGCCACCCGGACGGCGGCGTGCAGCCGCGCCTGGTCGGCCGGGGCGCCGGCGGCGAGGTTGGCCGCCACCGTGCCCTCGAAGAGCGTCACGTCGTGCGGCTCGACGAGCACGGTGCCGCGCAGCGCGTCGACGTGCAGGTCGTCGGCGGGCACGCCGTCGACACGCACGGTGCCCCGGCACGCGTCCGGCGACACCCGCCCGGACAGCAGCGCCACCAGCGCTTCGGCGTCGGCCGGGTCGTACGCGAGCACGCCCACCACCTCGCCGGGGCCGACGCGCAGGTTCACCCCGTCCAGTCCGGCGTGCCCGACGTCGTCGAGGGCCAGCCGCGGCCCGTCCGGGTGGGCCGGCGCCGACGCGTCGCCGGGCCGGGTCAGCGGCTCGGCGCCGAGCACGCGCGCCACCCGGGCGGCGGAGGCGCGGACCATCGCGAACAGTTGCACGCACCAGCCCATGGTCTGCACCGGCTCGGCCACGAACTGCGCGAGTCCGACCACTGTGACCAGCTCGCCGATGGTGAGCCGGCCGCGCAGGGCGAGCCAGCCGGCCACCCCGGCGACCGCCGCGAGGAACAGGCCGTTGGCGGCGGTGGTGAGCCCGAGGTGCAGTCCCTTGGTGTTGGCGGCGCGCAGCGTCACCGCGAGCGCGTTGCGGCTGGCGGCGGCGTACCGGCCGGCGGCGTGGTGCTGAGCGCCGATGCCGCGCAGCACGCGCAGGCCGGAGACGAGGTCCACGGCGAGCGCCGTGGTCTCCGCGAGGGCCTCTTGCTGGGAGGTGCTGCGCCGGGACAGCAGCGGCGCCATCCGTTGCAGCACGAGGACCAGCACCGGTACGCCGACGAGCACGCCGAGCCCGAGGGGGATGTCGATGACCAGCAGCGCGGTCGCCGCGACGGTCAGCGCGGTCACCGCGGCGACACCGAATCCGGCGACCCGCACCACGAGCGCGGAGAGTTCGGCGTCGGAGGCGGCGACCGAGAGCAGTTCGCCGTCGCGCAGGCCGGAACGGTGTCCGCGCGGGTCGAGCGCGCGCTCGGCGATCTCCACCCGCAGCAGGTGCGCCTCCCGCTCCACCGCCGCGAACGCCTGGCGGGCGCCGTTGCGGTAGGCGAACGCGAGCACGGCGAACAGGGCCGCGAGGCCGGCGACCGAGTACGCGAGCGCCCACGGGTCACCGGTCACCACGGCGCGGTCGATGATGACGCCGATCGCCACCGGCACGAGCGCCTCGGCGACCTGGTGCAGGCCGAGCAGCGTGACGCCGATCAGCACCGGCCGTCGCTGGCGGCGCAACGCCTGACGCAGCACGTACCGGGCCGTGACGGCGCCGCCGGCGGGATGCGGGGACACGAGGGGTTGCCTCCAGTGCTCGAAGTGAGGACAGCCTAACCTCAGCCTCCGGGGTGGCCGAGGCGGGTGGCACGGCTCACCACGGCCTCCGCCAGCGGGGCACGGTGACCGCCGGTAATGTTGATCAGGCCGAGAGTGCACCCATATGTCCGCTGCCCCGAGGAGCGACCATGCTCGATCACGCGTCCGGCCGAATCGACATCGCCCGCCTTCAGGAGACGCTCGACGGACCGTGGGCCGAGGTCCGCCAGGCCCACCGCAAACACCTCGACGAACGCTTCCTCCCGGTCTACGGCGAGACCGGCGACCAGGCGCGCGAGCGGATCACGCGGCTGCTCGGCGAACTCCCGGTCGAGCTGGGCATCGCCGCGGGCTTCCCGGCCGAGTACGGCGGCCGGTCCGACGTGGGCGCCTCGATCGTCGCCACCGAGATGCTGGCGCAGGTCGACCTGTCACTCATGGTGAAGGCCGGCGTGCAGTGGGGCCTGTTCGGCGGCGCGGTCGCCGCGCTCGGCACGAAGCGGCACCACGACGCCTACCTGCGGGACATCGTCGAGGGCCGGATCTTCGGCTGCTTCGCGATGACCGAGACCGGCCACGGCTCGGACGTGCAGCAGCTGCGCACCACCTGTGTGTACGACCCGCAGACGCAGACCTTCGACCTGCACACGCCGCACGAGGCGGCACGCAAGGACTACATCGGCAACGCGGCCCGGGACGGGCGGATGGCCGTGGTCTTCGCCCAGCTGATCAGCGGTGGGCGCCGGCACGGGGTGCACGCGTGGCTGGTGCCGATCCGCGACGAGCACGGCAACCCGATGCCCGGCGTGACCATCGGCGACGCCGGACCCAAGGCCGGCCTGCTCGGCGTCGACAACGGGCGGCTCAGCTTCGACCACGTGCGGGTGCCGCGGGACATGCTGCTGGACCGGTACGCGCAGGTGGCCGAGGACGGGACGTACTCCAGCGCGATCGAGAACGACTCCCGCCGGTTCTTCACCATGCTCGGCACGCTGGTGCGGGGCCGGGTCAGCGTGGGCGGCGCCGCGTCGGCGGCCACCAAGGCGGCGCTGGCGATCGCGGTGCGCTACGGCGACATCCGCCGTCAGTTCAGTGACGCCGAGGGTGACCGCGAGGTGCTGCTCAACGACTACCTGGCCCACCAGCGCAAGCTGCTGCCCGCGCTGGCCACCACGTACGCGCTGCACTTCGCCCAGACCGAGCTGGTCGCCGCGCTCGACGAGATCCAGGGCGGCGACGGGCCGGTCGACGAGCACCGGCAGCGGGAGCTGGAGTCCCGTGCCGCCGGGCTCAAGGCGGCGCAGACCTGGCACGCCACACGCACCATCCAGGCGTGCCGGGAGGCGTGCGGCGGCGCCGGCTACCTGTCCGAGAACCGACTGCCCAGCCTCAAGGCCGACACCGACGTGTTCACCACGTTCGAGGGCGACAACACGGTCCTGCTCCAGCTGGTCGCCAAGGGGCTGCTGACCGGCTACCGGGACGAGTTCGGCTCGCTGGACGGCTGGGGGCGCGCCTCGTTCGTCGCCGAGCAGGTACGCGAGATGGTGCTGGAACGCACCGCCGCGCGGGCGCTCATCGCGCGGCTGGTCGGCGCCGTGCCGGGCCGGGACGACGAGGTCGCCGTCACCGACCGGGGCTGGCAGCTCAAGGTGTTCGAGGACCGCGAGGAGCACCTGCTCGACAGCGCGGTCCGCCGCCTGCGCGGTGGCGCCTCCACCAAGAAGGACCGTCCGTTCGACATCTTCAACGACGTGCAGGACCACGTCCTCGCCGTCGCCGCCGCGCACGTCGACCGGGTGACCCTGGAGGCGTTCGTGGCCGGTATCGACGCGACAGCCGACCCGGCGGTCAAGGAGCTGCTGTCCCGGGTCTGCGACCTGTACGCGCTGAGCGTCATCGAGGCGAACAAGGGCTGGCTGCTGGAGCACGGCCGGCTCACCCCGGCCCGGTCCAAGGCGATCACCGGCGTGGTGAACGGGCTGCTCAAGGAGCTGCGCCCGTACATGCGCACGCTGGTGGACGGTTTCGCCATCCCGGACGCGTGGCTGCACGCCGCGATCCTGCGGGAGGAGCCGGCCCGGCAGGACGAGATGGCCGCGCACGACGCCGCCCACCCGGAGGCCGCCGGCGCCGATTCGCAGGAAGCCGACGCCGACTCGGCGGCCGCCGCCCCGTAGCCGTCCGGCCGGCGACGCCGGCGCTGCCACGGCCCCCGGTCAGCCTCACGGGGCCGGTGCGGCGTACCGCGGACCGGCGTCGCGGGGGTCGGTCAGAGCGTCTTGTACGAGCCGAAGGTGCCGCGCGTCGTCCAGCCCCGGAACAGGCCGAGCCCGTACCCGTGCCCGCTGCAGTCGGCGGACTGGTAGCCGATGACGTTCTGGAAGCCGCCGCTCCAGCCGAGCAGCCAGTCGGCGTCAGCCGGGAACGGGCGGCACAGGTCGTCCGGCGCGGCCTGCCGGGCGACCACGGCGAGCGGATCGCTGGAGTAGAAGACCAGGCCCGTGTCGGGGTTCGGGATCGTGGCCGGCTCGGCGGCGGCGGGCGCGGCGAACAGCGGGACGGTCAGGGCCGCGGCGGCGAGACCGGCGGCGATTCGCATGGTGGACGTGCGCATTCTGTCCTCCAGGGACGGTGGGCGGCCAAGAGGGGGCGGCGGTTTCCCACCCCGTCAGGAGCGATGCGCATCGATGCCAACGGTGCCGCAGGAAGGTTGAGTTGTCAACCAAATCGGTGTCAGGCATCGACCAACGTGTATTGACACATTTTGTTACGGCGGTGATAGTAACTGCAAAAGCTCCCGCCGGTCCCTCCGCGGGGACGCATCGCGGCGGCGCCACACCGACGTGGCCGACCCACCGCCACCACCACCATCCAGGGAGCGCCGTCACGACGTGTCCCCTGGAGGGCGCATGAGAAGACGATCGAAGATCTACGCGGGGCTGGCGGCCGCCCTCGTCCCGCTCGCCTCCGTGGTCGTGGCGCTCGGCGCGACACCCGCGGGTGCCGCGATCGGCGGCTCGGGGCCCTACCCCGCCGACTACGAGACCTCGTCGAGCCTGCCCAACCACACCATCTTCCGGCCCCAGACGCTCCCGTCCGAGCGCCTTCCCGTCCTGGTCTGGGGCAACGGCGGCTGCTCGGCGAACGGCCTGTCGCAGGGCAACTTCCTGCGCGAGATCGCCTCCCACGGCTTCCTCGCCATCGCCAACGGCGCACCGAACGGCTCCGGCTCCACGAACGCCCAGATGCTCACCCAGTCCATCGACTGGGCCGTGGCGGAGAATTCCCGGCCGGGCAGCAGGTACTACAACCGGATCGACACCACGAAGATCGCCGTGGCCGGGTTCTCCTGCGGTGGCCTGGAGGCGTACGCGGTCTCGAACGACCCGCGCGTCACCACCACCGGCATCTTCAGCAGCGGCCTGCTCAACGACGCCGACGACTACCAGCTGCGGCGACTGACCAAGCCGATCGCGTACTTCGTCGGCGGGCCGAGCGACATCGCGTACCCGAACGCGATGGACGACTGGGGCAAGCTGCCGGCCGGGCTGCCCGCCTTCATGGGCAACCTGAACGTCGGGCACGGCGGCACGTACGACCAGCCCAACGGCGGCGAGTTCGGCCGGGTCGCGGTGCTCTACCTCAAGTGGCGCCTGAAGGGCGACGTCGGCGCCGGCGCGAACTTCGTCGGCCCGGACTGCGGTCTGTGCCGCGGCCAGTGGAGCGTCCAGCAGAAGAACCTGACGCTGGACGGCCCGCCGCCCACCACGCC
>NZ_LEKG01000093.1:0-28917 GCF_001029515.1 Micromonospora sp. RV43
TGCCGGTTACCTAAGTGCAAGATCGGCGGGTGGGGCCGGGGGGCTTGGGCAGGTCTTGCCCGGGGATCGGCGGGAGCTGATCACTGTCCGCGCCGACCCGGCGATCTTGGAGTTGTGGTGCCTCGCGAAGCGCGCCAAAGCGGGCATGTCGTGGCGCCACAACTCCAAGATCGGCGACGGGTGGGCGGCGGGATAGGGCGGCCGGGGGGAAGGGGGATCAGGGCTCGAACTTGTAGCCCAGGCCCCGGACCGTGACGATGTAGCGCGGGGCGGACGGCTCCGGCTCGATCTTGGAGCGCAGCCGCTTCACGTGCACGTCCAGCGTCTTGGTGTCGCCCACGTAGTCGGCGCCCCAGACCCGGTCGATCAACTGCCCCCGGGTGAGCACCCGCCCGGCGTTGCGCAGCAGCAGCTCCAGCAGCTCGAACTCCTTGAGCGGGAGCTGCACCCCGGCGCCGCCGACCGTCACCACGTGCCGTTCGATGTCCATCCGGACCGGGCCGGCGGTGAGCGTCGGCGCGCCCGTCTCGTTCGACTCGGCGCTCTGCCGGCGCAGCACCGCCCGGATGCGGGCGACCAGTTCGCGCGGCGAGTACGGCTTGGTCACGTAGTCGTCGGCGCCGATCTCCAGGCCGACCACCTTGTCGATCTCGCTGTCCCGCGCGGTGACCATGATGATCGGCACGTGCGAGCGCTGGCGGAGCTGCCGGCAGACCTCGGTACCGGACATCTCCGGCAGCATCAGGTCGAGCAGCACGATGTCGGCGCCGGTCCGGTCGAACTCGGTGAGGGCGGCGGGGCCCGTCGCGGCGACGGAGACCTCGAACCCCTCCTTGCGGAGCATGTAGGACAGGGCGTCGGAGAACGACTCCTCGTCCTCGACCACCAGTACGCGGCTCAACGGGTGTTTCCTTTCCTGTGGTCAGACCTGCCGGAGCTCGGCCGGGCCGGCCTCGATCCCAGCGGAGGCGAGTGTCGCCTCCAGGTCGTCCGGGGGGCGTGCGGGCAGCCGGAGAGTGAACGTCGACCCCCCACCAAGGGTGCTCGACACGTCCACCCGGCCGCCATGGTTGCTGGCGATGTGTTTGACGATGGCCAGGCCCAGGCCGGTGCCGCCGGTGGACCGGGAGCGGGCCTGGTCGGCCCGGTAGAAGCGCTCGAAGATCCGGTCGACCTCGTTCGGGGCGATGCCGATGCCCTGGTCGGCCACGGCGATCTCGACGTGCTCCTCGGTGCCGGTGACTGTCACCCGGACCGTGGTGTCCTCGCCGGAGTAGTTGATCGCGTTCTCCACCAGGTTCGCCACAGCGGTGGCGAGTTGGCTGTCACTCCCGTACACGGTCAGGCCCCGCTGCCCACCCACGGCGATCTCCACCCGGCGCGCGGTGGCCGCGGTGCGGGTCCGGTCGACGACCTCGGCGAGCACCCAGTCCACCGAGACCGGCTCGGGCGCGGGCTGCGGTTCGGCGCCCTGGAGGCGGGTCAGCTCCAGCAGCTCCTGCACGAGGCGGCCGAGCCGGGTCGACTCGTGCTGGATCCGCTCGGCGAACCGCCGCGCGGCGACCAGGTCCTCGGACAGGTCGGGCGCGCCGTCGGCGGCCGGTTCGGTGGCGTCGACGAGCGCCTCGGCGAGCAGTTGCAGCGCACCGATCGGCGTCTTCAGCTCGTGGCTGACGTTCGCGACGAAGTCCCGGCGTACCCGCGCGAGACGGTGCGACTCGGTGACGTCGACCGCCTCGATCGAGATGTAGCCGGAGCCCAGTCCCATCGCCCGCAGGTGCACGCCGAGCGGGTTGTCCCCGCCGCCGTCGCGGCCCCGGGGCAGGTCCAGCTCTATCTCGCGCCGCACGCCCGTGCGGCGGACCTGCCCGGCGAGGGTACGGATCAACGGGTGCGCCGCGATCGACCCCGGCGTCGCCCCGGTACGGAGCAGTCCCATCGCCCGGGCGGCGGGGTTCACCAGCACCGGAACGTCGTCCGGGCCGAGCACCACCACGCCTGCGCGCAGCGAGTCGATCGTCTTGCGGCCGAGCCCGGATAGGCCCCCCTGCTGGTCGTCCGGAATGGTCGTCCTCCCTGCGTCACGACGGAGGAGCCCGCCGCCCCGCGGCGCCCGGCGGCGCCGCCATTCGTCAACGGGTCCGGACAGCAGCGCCCCGGCGACCAGTCCGGTCACCAGTGCTCCGGCCACCACGACGGCCACCGCCCATTCCACCCGGCGATCGTAGGGTCATTGTTAACCCGGGTATCGGGCACAAAGGGACGAACCACTCTCGCTTTCGGCAAAGTTCACCTGTGGGCCCCGCGTCGTTCATCCGCGTTCACCCTGGTGCCGACCGTTCGGCCTAGCCTGGGGCGCGCACCTGCTCCTGCCGTACCCCTCGGGGTGGCGGCCACCGACCCCAGGAAGTGACGATGCGCGACGAGTTCCGGGCCGACCTGCAGATTGTCAGCCAGTTGCTGGTGGACATGGCCGAGGCGGTACGCGCGGCCATGCGGCAGGCCACCAAGGCGCTGCTCACCGCCGACCGGACGGCCGCCGAGACGGTGATCGCGCGGGACGCCGAGATCGACGACCTCTACCGGCACGTGGAGGAGCGGGTCTGTGACCTGCTGGCCCGGCAGGCGCCGGTCGCCTCCGACCTGCGGGCGATGATCACCGCGTTGCACGTGGCAGCCGATCTGGAACGGATGGGCGACCTGGCCGACCACGTGGCGAAGACGGCGCTGCGCCGCCACCCGTCCCCGGCGGTGCCGGCGGAGCTGCGGCCGGTCTTCACCGACATGGCCGGCATCGCCGACCGGATGGCCGAGAAGATCGGCTCGGTGCTGGCCAAGCCGGACGCCGACGTGGCCGCCGAACTGGACAGCGACGACGACGCGATGGACGACCTGCACAAGAGCCTGTTCGGCGTGCTGCTCGGCGACGACTGGCCGTACGGGGTGGAGACGGCGATCGACGCGACGCTGCTGGGTCGCTTCTACGAGCGTTTCGCCGACCACGCGGTGAACGCGGGCGAGCACGTGGTCTACCTGATCACCGGTTCCACGTCCGCCTGACCCCGTGCAAGGAAGGGCCCCTTATTAACACTGAGTGTTAATAAGGGGCCCCTCCTCTACCGCAGACGTTAAAAAGGGGCCCTTCCTTACACCCAGGCTCAGCGGCCCTGGTTGGCGACCGCGGCGGCGGCAGCCTTCGCCGCGTCCGGGTCCAGGTACGTCCCGCCGAGCACCTGCGGGCGCAGGTCGGCGTCCAGGTCGTAGCGCAGCGGGATGCCGGTGGGGATGTTCAGCTTGGCGATCGCGTCGTCGGAGATCTGGTCGAGGTGCTTGACCAGGGCGCGCAGCGAGTTGCCGTGCGCGGCCACCAGCACCGTCCGGCCGGCCAGGATGTCCGGCACGATCGAGTCGTACCAGTAGGGCAGCATCCGGTCGACGACGTCCTTCAGGCACTCGGTGCGCGGCATCAGCTCGGTCGGCAGCAGCGCGTACCGGGGGTCGCCGACCTGCGACCACTCGTCCGCGTCGTCGATCGGCGGCGGCGGCGTGTCGTACGAGCGGCGCCAGAGCATGAACTGCTCCTCGCCGTACTCGTCGAGGGTCTGCTTCTTGTCCTTGCCCTGCAGGGCGCCGTAGTGGCGTTCGTTGAGCCGCCACGACCGGCGTACCGCGATCCAGTGCCGGTCGGCGGCGTTCAGCGCCAGCTCGGCGGTGCGGATGGCTCGGCGCATCAGGCTCGTGTGCACCACGTCCGGCAGCAGGTCGTGCTCGCGCAGCAGCTCGCCGCCGCGCCGCGCCTCGGTCTCCCCCTTGGTGGTCAGGTCGACGTCGACCCAGCCGGTGAAGAGGTTCTTGGCGTTCCAGTCGCTCTCGCCGTGCCGCAGCAGGACCAGCGTCCCGACGGTGGGCCCCTCGCTCGCAGTCATGCCGATCATCCTGCCGTACGGCGCGGGCGGACACGCGGCGACCTGTGGTGACGACCACCACGTGGAAAACCTGATGACCACGGCTCCGGCCCGGCACTAGGTTGTAAGGCGTCTCAAAGAGGTCGGTCATTACCAAGCGGGGGGCGTCGGGATGCGGACGGTACGGGGCTGGTTCCAGGACACAGCCGGTGGCCTGCCACGGACGTTCTGGTACCTCTGGGCCGGCACGCTGATCAACCGGCTCGGCTCGTTCGTCCTGATCTTCCTGGCCATCTACCTGACCCAGGAACGCGGCTTCTCCGCCTCCCAGGCCGGACTGGTGATCGGCCTCTGGGGCGCCGGCGGCGCGGTCGGCACCACCATCGGCGGCACCCTGACCGACCGCTGGGGACGGCGGCCCACGCTGCTCACCGCGCACGTCGGCGCGGCGGGCATGATGATCGCGCTCGGCTTCGCCCGCCCGCTCTGGGCGGTCGCAGTCGGCGCGCTGCTGCTCGGCGCGTTCGCCGAGGCGGCCCGCCCCGCCTTCGGCGCCATGATGGTCGACGTCGTACCGGACAAGGACCGGCTGCGCGCCTTCTCGCTGAACTACTGGGCCATCAACCTCGGCTTCGCCTGCGCCGCCGTGCTCGCCGGCTTCGCCGCCCAGGGCAGCTACCTGCTGTTGTTCCTGGTGAACGCGACCACCACACTGGTGACCGCGCTCATCATCTTCGCCAAGGTCGGCGAGACCCGCGGCCCGGTCACCGCGCTCCCGGTCAAGGGGATGCCGGCGCCGGCCGGGGCGCTGCGCACCATCCTCGCCGACCGGGTGTTCCTCGGCTTCGTCGCGCTCAACCTGCTCGCCGCGCTGGTGTTCCTCCAGCACATCTCGATGCTGCCGATCGCGATGGGCGACTCCGGGCTCAGCCCGGCCACGTACGGCTCGGTGATCGCGCTGAACGGCGTGCTCATCGTGGTCGGCCAGCTGTTCGTACCCCGGCTCATCAAGGGCCGCAGCCGCTCGCACGTGCTGGCCCTCGCGGCGCTGGTGATGGGCGCCGGGTTCGGGCTCACCGCGTTCGCCGACACGGTCTGGCTCTACGGCCTGACCGTGCTGATCTGGACCGTCGGCGAGATGCTCAACTCGCCGTCGAACGCCACCCTGATCGCCGAGCTGTCCCCGGCCGCGCTGCGCGGCCGCTACCAGGGCGTCTTCTCGCTGTCCTGGCAGCTCGCCGGCGCCGCCGCGCCGATTCTCGGCGGCCTGGTCCGGGAGAACGCCGGCAACAGCACGCTCTGGCTCGGCTGCGCGGGCATCGGCGTCGTGGCGGCGGTCGCCCACCTGATCTCCGGCCCGGCCCGGGAGCGCCGCGCGGTCGCGCTGCGCGCCGTGGGCACGCCCGTCACGCCGGTCACCGTCACCGCCTCCCCGGCGCCCGAGGCGGGCGAGGCCGCTGCGACCGCACCCGCCGCGCCGGTCCGGGCCGGTTCCTGAGTACGCCCCGACGCGGCCGCCCGAAGGCGGGTGGATACGGTACGGGACGGAATCGGTAAGGAAACCTTCCTGGAGGACGGGTGCGCGGCCTGCGGCGCTGGTGGGACGACACAGCCGGCGGACTACCAGCCACGTTCTGGTACCTCTGGTCCGGTCTGCTGATCAACCGGGCGGGCGCGTTCGCGCTGCTGTTCCTGTCGCTCTACCTGACCGCCGCGCGGGGCGCCCCGCCGTCGCTGGCCGGGCTGGTGGTCGGCGCGTACGGGATCGGCGGCGCGGCCGGGACGCTGCTCGGCGGCGTACTGGCCGACCGGTGGGGACGGCGGGCCACGCTGCTCTCCGCCCACCTCGCCGCCGCCGGGCTGATGGCGGCGCTGGCGTTCAGCACGCACCTGGCGGTGATCGCCGCACTCGCCACGCTGGTCGGAGTGGCGCACTCGATGCCCAGCCCGGCGTTCGTGGCCGCCATCGTGGACGTGGTGCCCGAGGCGCGCCGCTCCCGCGCGTTCAACCTGCAGTTCTGGGCGTTCAACCTGGGCATGGCGGTGGCCTCGCTGCTGGCCGGCATCCTCGCCGAGGCAAGCTTCACCGCGCTGTTCCTGGTCGACGCGGGAGCCACGCTGGCCGCGGCGGTGGTGATCGCGCTGAAGGTGCCGGAGACGCTCACCCGGCGGCCGGCGCTCACGCCACGGGCGGTGGTGGGACGCCGTCCCGGGCTGCACACCGCGCTGACCGACCGCACGTTCCTGGTGTTCGTCGGGCTGACGTTCCTGCTGGCCGTGCTGACCATGCAGACCTCCACGATCATGCCGCTGGCGATGCGCGAGGACGGCCTGCGCCCGTCGGCGTACGGGCTGGTGGTGGCGCTCGGCGGAGCGCTCATCGTGGCCGGGCAGTTGTTCGTGCCCCGGCTCATCGAGCCGTACCGTAAGTCGAGCGTGCTGGCCGTCTCGACCGGCCTGATGGCGCTCGGGTTCGGCGCGCTCACAGTGGCCGACGGGCTGCCGCTCTACCTCGGCGCGGCGGTGGTCTGGACGGTCGGGCAGATGCTCGCCGCGCCGCCGAACGCGCAGATCAACGCGGACCTCGCGCCACCCGACCTGCGCGCCCGTTACCAGTCGGTGTTCTACCTGACGTTCCCGGCCGCGTCGTTCGTGGCGCCGGCGCTCGGCGGGCTCAGCCTGGAACACCTGGGCGAGCGGCACTGGCTGGTGGTGGGCGCGCTCGGCCTGCTGGCCGCCGCCGGGCACCTGCTCGCCGGACCGCGCCGGGAGCGGCGGGTCGCCGCGCTGCGGGCAGCGGCGGGTCGCCGCGCTGCGGGCAGCGGCGGCGAAACCGGTCGAATCCGTTCGCTGAGGGCTGCTGAGGGCTCGGGGAGACAACGGCAGAGCGCCCACCTCGACCCCCGTCGAGATGGGCGCTCGTACCGCACGCCCGGCGGCGGCGGGCGACACTCACCCCCGTAAGCGTCGCCCGCTCGCGCCGCCGGTTCCACGGGTGGCACCGTCCCCCAACGGCGTGCTCCACCCGATCTTCGCGTCTCGCCTGCGCGGATCTGATCGATCCACCGCTCCCCCGAACGTAAACAAGCGTGACGCGGTGCAATAAAGTTAGTTCGCCCGGATTCCGGATTCAACCCAGATCGCTGTCTTGCCCGTCACAGCGCCCGTGTCGGAAACCCGGCTGTCCGTGTTGTCGTCCCTGGAATGGCAAACACCGGGTTCCCGTCGGCCATTCCCGCAAACCTCAGCCGTCCTCGCGATTCGGGTTCTCGGTCCGGAAGAAGTTGCTCTGCCGGCCGTCCCGCATCTGCTCCTGGTAGATCAGGTTCAGCCGCCGCAGGTCGAACGTGCGGAACCAGTCGTCCCAGGTGATCTCGCGGATCCGGCTGCTCTCCCGGTACCCGGGGATGTTGAACGTCAGCACCCCGGGCCGGCCCTCGCGCTCGGTACCCGCGATGGTGGCGGGCTTCGCACCCCGCGCCCGCGCCCAGCGCTGGATCACCTCGTGGTTACGGGTGACCAGACTCCGGCCCGGACGCTCCGGCCGGTCCGCGAGGGACGTGATGAGCTGCGACGATCCGATCGACCGGCTGGACGCCGGCCCACGGGTCGGCGCTGCCTGCGCCCGGGCGGACGACGTCTTCCGAGCCGGCGCCGCCTTGGCCCGCGACGGGGCCGCCTTGGCCCGCGACGGGGCCGCCTTGGCGCGCGAAGGAGCCGCCTTCGCCCGAGCCGGAGCGGCCTTCGCGCGAGCCGGAGCGGCCTTGGCACGCGCCGGCGTCGCCTTCGCGCGGGACGAGGCCGTCTTCGCGCGGGACGAGGTCGCCTTCGCGCGGGACGAGGTCGCCTTCGCGCGGGACGAGGTCGCCTTCGCGCGGGACGAGGTCGCCTTCGCGCGGGCGGGCGCCGCCTTGCGCGTACCCGTCGCCTTGGCCCTGGCGCCGGTGGCGCGTGCGGCCGGCGCGGCCTTCGCCGGCGACGTGGCGCTGCGGCGGGCCGACGTGGTCCGCTTCGCCGCAGTGGTCTTCTTGGCGGCGGTGCTCTTGCGGGTCGCCGACGGCCGGCCGGCCGGGCCGGTGCTCCGCCGGGCGGCGCCGCCCTCCCCGCGCATGGTCCGCGCCAGGGTCTTCACCAGTTCCGGCTTCCGCAGCGCGGAGATCCCCGAGACCCCGCGCCGTTTGAGCTGGCTGCGGAGGTCGTCGACCTTCATCCGGGAGATCGCCGACTCCGACACCCTCGGGGTGTTCGGCGTCTGATTGCCGGTTTGCCGCTTGGTCCGGGTCGCAGTCGTGCCGCGACCTGAGCTGTTGCGCTGAGCCATGGGACACGCTCCTCGACAGTCCGTCCTCGGCCCGCGGTGGGTCCCAGTGCTCCGCACCGCGCGGGGCGGCATACCCGTCAGGAGGGCTCCGAACCTCCGGCGGACGATCCGGCAGTGGCGGAGGGCTCGAAGAGGTGCGCGAACGCGGCCAGGTTGGCTGTCGACTCACCGCGCTTGACCCGCCACTCCCACTCCCGGCGGATGGCGGTGCCGAAGCCGATCTCCAGCATGCTGTCGAACGACTCGTCGGCGTACGTCAGCACGGAACCGAGCAGCCGGTCCAGCTCGTCGGCGTCGATCCCGGCCAGGTTGACCCGCCCGGTCAGGTAGACGTCGCCGACCGAGTCGATGGAGAACGAGACGCCGTACATGCGGGCGTTGCGCTGGAGCAGCCAGGCCCACAGCTCCTCGCGGCGTTCGTCCGGCTGCCGCATCACGAACGCCTCGACCCGCAGCGCGTGCTCACCCACGATCAGGTTGCAGATCGTCTTGAGCTTGTGCGTGCCGGGCAGCGTCACCGCGTACGACGCCTCGCCGGTGGACTCCCACTCCAGCTCACGCTCCGCGCAGACGGACTCGATCAGCGCGGCGACCTCACTCCTGCGGCTCATCGCACCCACTCTACGACCGGCGTACCGGGGCCGCCGGGTGGCGGATCACCAGGAGCACAGCAGGGCCGGATCGCCGCACCGCCGCGCCAGCCGGGCCCGGTGCTCGGTGATCGCCTCCCCGTAGACCGCGAGCAGGCCGGAGGCGGTGCGGTGCCAGGAGAAGTCCCGGGCGTGCCGCTCGGCGCCGCGGCCCAGCGCGGCACGGCGTACCGGATCGGGCAGCAGGCGGGCCAGCGCGCGGGCCCAGTCGACCGGGTCGTGCCCGTCGATGAGCATGCCGCTGACGCCGTCGCGTACCGCGGTCACCAGGCCGCCCACGGCGGCGGCCAGCACCGGCGTGCCGCACGCCTGGGCCTCCAGCGCGACCAGCCCGAACGACTCGTTGTGCGACGGCACCGCGACCAGGTCCGCGGCCCGGTAGAGGGCGGGCAGGTCGGCGCCGGTCTGCGGCGGGAGGAAACGCACCCGGTCGGCGATGCCGAGCGCGTGCGCGAGTTCGATCAGCGCGGTGGGCCGGTCCAGGCCGGTGCCGCTCGGACCGCCGCAGATCACCACGGTCAGCTCGCCGGCCAGCGCCGGATCCCGTTCGCGCAGCGCGGCGGCGGCGCGGACCAGCACGTCCGGCGCCTTCAGCGGCTGGATCCGGCCGACGAACGCGACCACGTACCCGTCGGTCGGCAGGCCGAGCCGGCGGCGCGCGGCCCGGGTCGCGGCGTCCCGGTCGCCCGCGGCGGGACGGAACCGGTCCAGGTCGACGCCGGGCTCCACGACCGCCACCCGGTCCGGCTCGGCCGCGTACCGGTCGAGCAGGTCGCGGGCCTCGACCCGGGTGTTGGCGACCAGCCGGTCCGCCTCGGTGACCACCTGCTCCTCGCCGATCACCCGGGCCTTCGGCTCGGGACGGTCTCCGACGGCGAGACGCGCGTTCTTGACCTTGGCGAGCGTGTGCGCGGTGTGCACCAGCGGTACGCCCCAGCGCTCCTTGGCCAGCCAGCCGACCTGACCGGAGAGCCAGTAGTGCGAGTGGATCAGGTCGTAGTGGCCCGGCGGGCGGGCCGCCTCGGCACGCAGCACCCCGGCGGTGAAGGCGCAGAGCTGACCCGGCAGTTCCTCCTTGGTCAGCCCTTCCAGCGGTCCGGCGGTGACGTGCCGGACGGATACGCCGGGCGCCACCTCGACCACCGGGGGCAGGTCACCGGCGGTGGCACGGGTGAAGATCTCCACCTCGACGTCGGCCTCGGCCAGCCGCCGGGCAACCTCCAGGATGTAGACGTTCATGCCGCCCGCGTCACCCGTGCCGGGCTGGTGCAGCGGCGACGTGTGCACCGACAGGGTGGCGATACGGCGGGGCCGCGGGCACGGAAGGGCACCTCGCTGACGACCGACACCGGTGTGCAAATCCGCCACGTCCGCTCCCTCTGTCACGGTTGATGCCGTCCCGCACGACCGGCGCTTCTCGGTCAACCCGTGTGCCGGATGTCATCTTCCCCATCGGGGTACGGAAATGCTTTCCGTCGGGTCCCGGGCGTGACGGACCTCATCCCGCCGCCCGGCCCGGCGACGGGAGACAATGACCGGATGACTTCAGTCGCCATCGTCACCGGGGCGTCCAGCGGGATCGGTGCGGCCACCGCCCGCCGGCTCGCCGCCGAGGGATTCCACGTGCTGGCCGCCGCCCGGCGTACCGACCGGCTGGCCGCGATCGTGGCGGAGATCGAGGCGGCCGGCGGCGCGGCGACAGCGGTGGCCTGCGACGTGACCTCGGACGAGTCGGTGGCCGGCCTGGCCGCCGCCGCCGAGGCCGCACCCGGGCCGGTCACGCTGCTGGTGAGCAACGCCGGCGGCGCCCGCGGCCTGGACCCGGTCGAGACGGCCGACGTGGGCGACTGGCAATGGATGTACGACGTCAACGTGCTCGGCACGCTGCGCGTCACCAAGGCGCTGCTCCCGGCGCTGGAGCGCTCCGGCGCCGGCACGATCGTGATCGTCAGCTCCACCGCCGGGCACGTGGTCTACGAGGGCGGCGGCGGCTACACGGCCGCCAAGCACGCCCAGACCGCCATCGCCGGCACGCTCCGGCTCGAACTGTGCGGCCGCCCGGTCCGGGTGATCGAGATCGACCCCGGCATGGTGAAGACCGAGGAGTTCGGCCTGGTGCGCTTCGGCGGTGACACCGACCGGGCCGAGGCGGTCTACGCCGGAGTCGCCGAACCGCTCGTTGCGGACGACGTGGCCGACTGCGTCGCCTGGTGCGCGACCCGCCCGCACCACGTCAACATCGACCAGCTCGTGGTCCGCCCGCTGGCCCAGGCCGCGCAGCACAAGGTGCACCGGACGTCGTGAAGCGCGAGGAGTGAGCCGGTCTTGCGAGCCCCGCAGTCGCTGACCCGGAGGCACTGATGGAGCGTCCGCTCGGCGTGGCCACCCGGGGCACGACGAACCCCAACCGGCTCCGGCGGGTGGACAACTGGATCGTCGAGACCTGCGGCGACGCGCTGCGCGCCGCCGCCGATCCGCTCGTGGTGGACCTGGGCTACGGCGCCACCCCGGTCACACCCGTCGAACTGCGGGCCCGTCTCGCGGCCGGGGTCCGCGCCGACGTGCGGGTGGTCGGCCTGGAGATCGATCCGGTACGCGTCGCCGCCGCCCGCCCCGCCGCCGACCCGCCCGGGCTGACGTTCGCCAGGGGCGGCTTCGAGCTGGCCGGACTGCGTCCCGCGCTGGTGCGGGCGTTCAACGTGCTCCGCCAGTACGACGAGAGCGAGGTGGCCGACGCCTGGCACACGGTCACCGGGCGGCTCGCGCCGGGCGGGCTGCTGGTCGAGGGCACCTGCGACGAGCTGGGGCGGCTCGGCTCCTGGGTGCTGCTCGACGCCACCGGCCCACGCACGCTCACGCTGTCGACGAAGCTGACCACGCTGGAGAGCCCTGCCACGCTCGCCGAACGGCTGCCGAAGGCGCTGATCCACCGCAACGTTCCGGGTGAACGCGTCCACGACCTGATCGAGGCGCTGGAACAGGCGTGGCGCTCGGCCGCCGGCTACGCCCCGTTCGGCCCTCGGCAACGATGGCTGCGGACGGTCGAGGCGGTGAAGGAGTCAGGCTGGCCGGTCCAGGACACCCCCCGCACGTGGCGCCACGGCTACCTGACGCTCCCTTGGCCCGCCGTAGCCCCCCGCTAACCGCACCGCACCCGCGCTCGTCGCCCGCCGCGCCCCCTGGCCGCTGGCAGTCAGCCGCCCTTCCGCGAAGCCCCGCTCTCGGCGAGCCCCGCCGAGCCCTCTCACGGCGCGTTGATCTTGCACTTGCCGCCCCGGTAAAACAGGTCAAAACGCCTGAATCGAGGGCCGGGAGTGCAAGATCGCGGGGGTGAGGCGGGGTCAGATGGTGCAGTTGATGAGGACTGGCTCGGGGTGGAGGGTCACGCCGAAGCGGGACTGGACGCCGTCGCGGATCTCGCGGGCCAGCGCCACCAGCGCGGCCGTACTGGCGGTGCCGGAACGGTTCGTGAGCGCCAGCGTGTGCTTGCTGGAGATGGCGACGCCCTCCGGGCCCGCGTACCCCTTGCCGAACCCGGCCTTGTCGATCAGCCACGCCGCGCTGACCTTCACCGCCCCGTCGGCGCCCGGCCAGTTCGGCGGCTCCCCCAGGTCGGCAGCGCGTTCCCGTACCTGCTCGAACACCTCGCCCGGCAGCACCGGGTTGGTGAAGAACGAGCCCACCGACCAGGTGTCCGGGTCGGCCGCGTCCAGCACCATGCCCTTGCCGGCGCGCAGCTTGCGCACCGTGGCGCGGGCGTCGGCGAGCGGCACCCGGTCACCCACCTCGACGCCGAGCGCCCGGGCCAGTTCGGCGTAGCGGACCGGGCCGGACAGCGGGGACCGGGTGAGCCGGAAGTCGACGGTGAGCACCACCCAGCGGTCGCTGTACTTGAAGACGCTGCCCCGGTAGACGAACCCGCAGTCCGCCGCGGCGATCCGCACCACCTCGCGGCGGGTCCGGTCGTACGCCTCGACTGCGACGATCGTCTCGGCGACCTCCTGGCCGTACGCGCCGACGTTCTGGATCGGGGTCGCGCCGGCCGACCCGGGGATGCCGGAGAGGCACTCCAGCCCGGACCAGCCGCGCTCGACGGTGGCGGCGACGAGGTCGTCCCACGGCTCGCCGGCTTCGACACGTACCGTGACGGTGTCGCCGTCCTCGGCGACGGTCCGGAACCCCCGGGAGCGGACGAGCACGACGGTGCCGGGGAAGCCCTGGTCGCCGATCACGACGTTGCTACCGCCCGCCAGCACCAGCACGGCCTGCTCCCGGGCTTCCGCTTCCTGCACCTTCAGTACGATCTGGGCGGCGTCGCCGGCGATCTCCAGCCGCCCGGCGGGGCCACCGAGCCGGAGCGTGGTGTAGCGCGCCAGGGTGGCCGGATCGGTCGGGTCACCGGCAGTCGCCGGTTCGGCGTAGACGTCTGACACGCCTTTCACCCTAGGCTGAGGGGTAGCCGGAGCACCCACTGGTGGCCCGGTCACCCCCGGGAGGATGGCGATGAGCAGACTGCACCACACGAAGGACTTCTGGATCGGCGCGCTGCGCACGGAGGGCCCCGCCTTCGCCGCGGCGGTGGCTGAGGCGCCGCCCGAGACACCCGTGCTGTCCTGTCCCGGCTGGACCGTCACCGATCTCGCTCATCACCTGACCCGCGCGTACGCCTGGGCGGGCACCGTGCTGACCGCGGGCATCGCGACCCGCCCGGAGCGGCACGACCCGGAGCCGCCGGCGGGCCTGACCGCGGCGCAGTGGTTCACGCAGGAGTACGAGCGGATCAGCGCGCTGCTGGAGGCGACGGACCCGGAGGCGCCGGCCTGGAACTTCGCGCCGCAGCCGAAGAAGGCGGTCTTCTGGCCACGCCGGCTGGCGCACGAGACGGCTGTGCACCGCTGGGACGCCCAGCTCGCGATCGGTGCGGGTGATCCGATCGAGGCGAAGCTCGCGGCCGACGGGGTGAGCGAGGTGCTGGACACCTGGCTGCCGGCGGGACGGCGGGTGCATGCCGGGCAGTGGCGCGGCGTGGTGCAGCTGAACGCGACCGATGCCGCACAGGAGTGGTACCTGCGGTTGCGGGGTGAGGGGGTTGCGCTGCTGGACACCGCGACGATCCTCGACCACGACGACCACCGCGCGCGGGCGCAGGTGGCCGGCACGGCGAGCGATCTGCTGCTGGCGCTGATGGGCCGGATCAGCTTCGACGCGCTGGACGTGGCGGGCGACCGTTCCCTGCTGGGCGGCCTGCGGGTCGGCTGACGACAGGCACCGACGGAGAGGGGCGACGGTCGCCCCTCTCCTTCTTTCGGACACCTCTGAGAGCGCTCTCTTGACAAGGTCCACGACCCTCCACCACGCTGTCGTGAGAGCGCTCTCTAAGTTCCGGAACCGCCTTCCACCACCCGTTTCGACGACCCGAGAGGTCAGGACAGCATGCTCACCTTCACGCGCCGCCGCCTGGCGGCGGTGGCCCTGGTGGCCGCCACCGCACTGCTCGGCACCACCGCCTGCGGCGGCGGCGACGATGCCGCCGCCGACGGGCCGATAACACTCACCGTCGACGTCTTCGGCCAGTTCGGTTACGCCGACCTCTACCAGGAGTACATGGCCAGCCACCCCGGCGTGAAGATCGTCGAGCGGGGCACCGGCGGCAACCTCGACGAGTACTCCCCGAAGCTCACCCAGTGGCTCGCCGCGGGCAAGGGCGCCGGTGACGTGGTGGCCATCGAGGAGGGCCTGCTCGTCGAGTACAAGGCCAACCCGCAGAACTTCGTCAACCTGCTCGACCACGGCGCGGCCGACCTGAAGGGCAACTTCCTCGACTGGAAGTGGAACCAGGGGCTCACCGCCGACGGCAAGCAGCTCATCGGCCTCGGCACCGACGTCGGCGGCATGGCGATGTGCTACCGCAAGGACCTGTTCGCCAAGGCCGGCCTGCCCACCGACCGCGACGCGGTGTCCAAGCTCTGGCCCACCTGGCAGGACTACATCAAGGTCGGCGAGCAGTTCACCGCGAAGAAGACGGGCGCCTCGTTCCTGGACGCCGCGACGAACACGTTCAACACGATCCTGCTCCAGACCGCCGGCAACAGCAGCGGCTACAGCTACTACGACACCGGCAACAACCTCGTCGTGGGCAGCAACCCGGCGGTGAAGCAGGCGTACGACACCACGATGGACATCATCGACTCGGGGCTGTCCGGCAAGTACGGCTCCTGGTCCGAGGAGTGGGTGTCGGCGTTCAAGCAGTCGAAGTTCGCCACCATCGCCTGCCCGGCCTGGATGACCGGCGTGATCGAGGGCAACGCCGGCGCCGCCGCCAAGGGCAAGTGGGACATCGCCCAGATCCCCGGCGACGGCGGCAACTGGGGCGGCTCGTTCCTCGCCGTGCCGAAGCAGAGCAAGCACCAGGCCGAGGCGATCGAACTGGCCAAGTTCCTGACCAGCGCCAAGGGTCAGATCGGCGCGTTCAAGGCGAAGGGCCCGCTGCCCTCGTCCCCGCAGGCGCTGGAGGATCCGGCGATCATCGACTCGAAGAACGCCTACTTCTCCGAGGCACCGGTCGGGAAGATCTTCGCCGAGGGCGCCAAGAGCCTGAAGCCGGTCTACATGGGACCGAAGAACCAGGCCGTACGCACCGAGGTCGAGAACGCCGTCCGCAGCGTGGAGCTGGGCAAGCGCTCCCCGGAGCAGGGCTGGACCGACGCGGTCGCCAACGCCGAGAAGGCCGCCGCCAAGTAACCCGAGCAGCGCGTGCGGGCGGCCACCCGGCCACGGGGGCCGCCCGCACGGCGGAAAGGAGTCCCGGGTCATGGCCGTCCAGCTCGACGCCCGCCCGCCGGTCGCACCGGCACCCCGCCCCACCCGTCCCGGCCTGGGCAACCGGCTCAGCCGGATCGACACCAAGTACTCGCCGTACCTGTTCATCGCCCCGTTCTTCCTGCTGTTCGGCGTCTTCGGGGCGTACCCGCTGGCGTACACGTTCTGGGTCTCGCTGCACGACTGGGACCTGCTCGGCGCCGAGCACCCGTTCATCGGCTTCGACAACTACACCCAGCTGCTCGCCGACTCGGACTTCTGGCACTCGGTCGTCAACACGCTGGGCATCTTCGTGATCTCCACGGTCCCCCAGCTGCTCGCAGCGCTCTGGCTGGCCAACCTGCTCAACCGGCAGCTGCGCGCCCGTACCACCTGGCGGATGGCGGTGCTGATCCCGAACGTCACGTCGACCGCCGCCGTGGCGATCGTGTTCGCGGTGCTGTTCGGCCGCGAGTTCGGCATGATCAACTGGCTGCTCGACCACGTCGGGATCAACGCGATCGACTGGAAGGCGAACCGGTTCGCCGCCTGGGTCGCCATCTCCACGATGGTCGACTGGCGCTGGACCGGCTACAACGCGCTGATCTTCCTGGCCGCCATGCAGGCCATCCCCCGCGACCTGTACGAGTCGGCGGCGATCGACGGCGCCGGCCGGGCCCGCCAGTTCTGGTCAATCACGGTGCCGCTGCTCAAGCCGACGATCATCTTCGCGGTCATCATCTCCACCATCGGCGGCCTCCAGCTCTTCACCGAGCCGCGGATGTTCAACTCCGGCACCAACGCGATCCGCGGCGGGCCGCTGCGGGAGTCGCAGACGGTGACCATGTACATGTTCGAGAACGCCTTCGCGCCGCACTACAACTTCGGCTACGGCTCGGCAGTCGCCTGGCTGCTGTTCGCGCTCATCGCTGTGGTCGCGGCGATCAACGTCCTGCTCCTGCGCCGGCTCGGCGGCGGCTCCCGCAAGGAGGTCTCCCGATGACCCGCCTCTGGTCGGCAAGCCGGCTCACCTACCTGGCGCTGACGCTCTCGGCCATCCTGTCGATCTTCCCGATCTACTGGATGTTCGTGGTGGCCAGCCGGACCAGCGACACGATGGGGCAGGTGCCGCCGCCGCTCACGCCCGGCGGCAACCTCGGCGCCAACATCGCCCGGCTGTTCGACAACACCGATGCGTACTTCCTCACCGGCCTGATCAACTCGGCGATCGTGGCCACCACCGTCACGATCTCGGTGGTGTTCTTCTCCACGCTGGCCGGGTTCGCGTTCGCCAAGCTGCGCTTCCGCGGGCGCAACGCGCTGCTGCTGGTCATCGTCGCCACCATGATGGTCCCCACCCAGCTCGGCGTGATCCCGCTCTACCTGCTGATGACGAAACTGAACTGGAACGACCGGCTGCCCGCCGTGATCGTGCCGGCGCTGGTGACCGGCTTCGGCGTGTTCATGATGCGCCAGTACGCGGGCCAGGCGGTCAGCACCGAGCTGATCGAGGCGGCGCGGATGGACGGCTGCAACACCGCGCGGATCTACTGGAACGTGGTGCTGCCCGCGCTGCGCCCGGCCGCCGCCGTCCTCGGCCTGCTCACGTTCATGACCACCTGGAACGACTTCCTGTGGCCGTACGCGGTGCTGAACGACCCGGAGAACCCGACGGTGCAGCTGTCGCTGCGGGCCCTCTCCGACGGGTACTACCAGGACATGTCGCAGGTGTTCACCGGCACGGCGATCGCCACGCTGCCGCTGCTGCTGGTGTTCGTCGTCTTCGGCCGCCAGATCATCGGCGGCATCATGGAAGGTGCGGTCAAGGCATGAGCAACGTCCGATTCCCGGAGGGCTTCGTCTGGGGCGGGGCCACCGCCGCGTACCAGATCGAGGGCGCCGCACGCGAGGACGGTCGCGGCCCGTCGATCTGGGACACCTTCAGCCGTACGCCGGGCGCGGTGTTTCAGGGCCACACCGGCGACGTGGCCTGCGACCACTACCACCGGTACGCCGAGGACGTCGCGCTGATGGCCGACCTGGGGCTGCGGGCGTACCGGTTCTCGGTGTCCTGGCCCCGCGTGCGGCCGGACGGCACCGGCCCGGTCGAGCCGCGCGGGCTCGACTTCTACGACCGGCTGACCGACGCGCTGCTGGACGCCGGCCTCGACCCGATCGTCACGCTCTACCACTGGGACCTGCCGCAGGCGCTGGAGGACCGGGGCGGCTGGACCGTCCGGGAGACCGCCGAGCACTTCGCCGAGTACGCGCTCGCCGTGCACGGCCGTCTCGGCGACCGGGTGCGCACCTGGACCACGCTCAACGAGCCGTGGTGCTCGGCCTACCTGGGGTACGGCTCGGGCGTGCACGCGCCGGGGCGCCGCGATGCCGGTGACGCGTTCCGGGCCGTACACCATCTGCTGCTCGGCCACGGCCTGGCGGCGCGGGCGCTGCGCGCGGCAGGCGCGAAGACGCTCGGGATCACGCTCAACCTGGCCGACGTGCAACCGGCGGACGCGGGCAGCGCCGCTGACGCCGAGGCGGTCCGGCTGGTCGACGGCCTGCACAACCGGATCTTCCTGGACCCGCTCACCGGCGGCGGCTACCCGGCGGACGTGCTGGCCCACGTCAGCCGGATCGTCGCGCCGGACTTCGTCCGGGACGGGGACGAGAAGCTGATCGCCGCGCCGCTGGACCTGCTCGGCCTGAACTACTACGCGCCCACCTACGTGGCCGGGCGGGCGGACGGCACGGGAGGTGCCGCGTACCCGGGCACCGCCGGGGCGGTCGAGTTCCTGCCGCCGGCCGGGCCGCTGACCGAGATGGGCTGGTCGATCGAGCCGGCCGGGCTGGCCCGGCTGCTGGAACGCGTCGCGGCCGACTATCCCGGGCTACCGTTGATGATCACCGAGAACGGCGGGGCGTTCCCCGACACCGACCTCGACGAGCAGGGCGGGGTGGCCGACGCCGACCGGGTCGCCTACCTCGACGGGCACCTGCGCGCGGCGCACGAAGCCATCGCCCGCGGCGTGGACCTGCGTGGTTATCTCGTATGGTCGGTGCTGGACAACTTCGAATGGGCCGAGGGTTACCGGAAGCGGTTCGGGATCGTCCACGTCGACTACCTGACCCAGCGGCGCACACCCAAGCGCAGTGCCCGCTGGTACCAGGAGGTGATCGCCCGGAACGGGCTGTGACGAGGTGGTGGTTACGGGGATGACGACGGCACAGCGACCGACCCTGGAGGCGGTGGCCCGGCTGGCCGGCGTGTCCCGGGCCACCGTCTCCCGGGTGGTGAACGGCTCGACCACAGTCGCCGAGCCGATCCGGCAGGCGGTACGCCGGGCGGTCGAGGAACTCGGGTACGTCCCGAACCTCGCCGCCCGCAGCCTGGTCACCCAGCGGACCGACTCGGTCGCGCTGGTGCTGCCCGAGGCGGCCACCCGGGTCTTCTCCGACGACCAGGTCTTCCCGGGCATCATCCGGGGCGCGGCACAGGAGCTGGAGGCGGCGGACAAGCAGCTCGTGCTGATGCTCGCCGGTTCGCCGGCCGGGCACGAACGGGTCGAGCGGTACACCACCGGCCGGCACGTCGACGGGGTGCTGTTCGCCTCGCTGCACGGCGAGGACCCGCTGCCCGGCCGGCTGGCCCGCCTCGGCATCCCGGTGGTGTGCAGCGGCCGGCCGCTCGACGGCGCCGACGTGCCGTACGTGGACGTCGACCACGAAGGCGGCGTGAGCACAGCCGTCCAGCACCTGATCGCGAGCGGGCGGCGGCGGATCGCCACCATCGCCGGGCCGCAGGACATGGTCGCCGGGATCGAACGGCTGATCGGCTACCGCAACGCGATCACCGACGCCGGGCTGCCGGAGCTGGTCGCGTACGGCGACTTCACCCGGGAGTCCGGCACCGCCGCGATGCGCGAGCTGCTCGCCGCCGACCCGGAACTGGACGCCGTGTTCGCCGCCTCCGACCTGATGGCGCACGCCGCCCTGCGGACGCTGCGGGAGGCCGGGCGGCGGGTACCCGAGGACGTGGCGGTGATCGGGTTCGACGACATCGAGACGGCCGCCTACACCGAGCCGCCGCTGACCACCGTGCGGCAGCCGATAGTGGAGCTGGGCCGGTCGATGACCCGGCAACTGCTGCGCATCGCCGCGGGCGAGGAGGTCGAGCAGGCGCTGGTGCTGCCGACCGAGCTGGTGCTGCGCGAGTCCGCGTAAGGAAGGGCCCCCTCTTAACGCCTCAGGTAGAGGAGGGGGCCCTTCTTAACAGCCCGCCGGGCGACCGGCCGCCGCGCGTTAACCGGTCGCGGCGCGGGCGGCGGCGGGGCTAGGGTCCGCCGGATGAGTGGAGCCCTGATCCGTCCCGCCCGTGCCGAGGACGCGCCCGCCGTGGTGGCGTTGCGCGCGCTCGTCTACCCGTACCTGGTGCGGGGCGTCAAGTCGACCCGCCGCATGATCGCCGAACCACCGCCCGGCGAGGACTGGGCGGCCTGGGTCGCCGAGGCGGACGGGCAGGTCGTGGGCTGGGTGTCGGCGTACCGCAACACGCAGACGTCGACGCCCGGCGTGGGCGAGATCGCCACGCTGCACGTGCACCCGGAGCATCGCCGCCGGGGCACCGGCACCGCGTTGTTCGACACCGCGCTCGGTCATCTGCGGACGCTCGGGTCCACCCGGGTGCTCACCCACGCGCGTACCGAGTCGCTGCCGTTCGCGCAGCGGCACGGCTTCACACCCAGCCGGGAGCTGCGCTACTCGGCGCTCGACCTGAGCACCGCCCCGCCGATGCCGCAGGCGCCGCCGGGCGTACGGCTGGTGTCCGCCGCCGGGCTCGATCCCCGCCTGGTGCACCGGGTGGACGCCGAGTCGTCCCGGGACGAGCCGGGGGACGTGCCGACGGACTCGCTCGACTTCGACCTGTGGCGGCACGAGTGCTGGGACAACCCGGGGCTGGACCGGGAGGCGAGCACGCTCGCCGAGGTGGACGGCGAACTGGTCGCACTCAGCCTGGTGAAGCGGGACGGCGACCGGATGTGGTCGGACTTCACCGGCACGCTGCCCGCGTACCGGGGGCGCGGGCTGGCCCGGCTGGCCAAGCAGGCCGCGCTGCACGCCGCCGCGGCGCGCGGGGTACGCACCGCGTACACCTCGAACGACGAGGCGAACGCGCCGATGCTGGCGGTGAACGAGCGGCTCGGCTACCGGCCGGTGGACAGCCAGTGGTCGTGCCGGCGCAAACTCAGCTGAGCCCGGCGGCCACCCGCACCGCCGTGGCGTACGTGTCGGCGCCGAACAGCACCAGCCGTGCCTCGGCGACGTGCTCCGGGGTGGCCGCGTGCAGCACGCTGAGCGCCTGTGCCACCGCGTCCCCGACCGGCCAGCCGTAGATCCCGGCGGAGATCAGCGGGAACGCGATCCGGGTCGCGCCCAGCCCGTCGGCGACGCGCAGGCTGTTGGCGTAGCAGTCGCGCAGCAGCGCGGACCGGTCCTCGTGCGGCGAGAAGACCGGGCCGACAGTGTGCACCACCCAGCGCGCGGGCAGATTGCCGGCGGTGGTGGCGACCGCCTGGCCGGTAGGCAGCCCGCGCGCGTAGCGGGAGGCGCGCAACGCCCGGCACTCCTCCAGGATCGCCGGCCCGCCGCGCCGGTGGATCGCGCCGTCCACTCCCCCGCCGCCGAGCAGCGACGAGTTGGCGGCGTTGACTATCGCGTCGACCTGCTGGGCGGTGATGTCCCCCTCGATCAGGACGGTGTCCATCTCAGCTCTCCTCGACGGCCTGGCCCAGCGAGCGGCGGGCCAGCAGCGCGGCCCCGGCGACGGCGGCCGGCATGACCAGCACCGCGCCGAGCGGGATCAGGAAGCACAGGAAGACCGCCACCCCGAAACCGAGCGCTGTCGGCCGGTCGGCCCGCAGCCGCGCCCGCCGGTCCGGCAGCCGCATCCCCCGCCGGTAGAACGGCGCGCCCACCAGCTCCAGCGCCAGGAACCAGCCACCCACCAGGGCGCCGACCACCGGGACCACCGTCTGTCCCACCACCGGGATGAAACCGGCCGCGAACAGGGGTACGCCGATCAGCGCGGACAGCGCCACCAGGCGCAGCGAGTCGGCGAGGCTGCGTCGCAGCGAGGACCAGAACGGCACGTCCACCGCACCGGGGGTGCCGCCGAGGCGGTCCTCGACCCGCTCGGAGATCGCCTCGTAGAAAGGGTCGCCGATGACGAGCGTGACGGCGGTGAACGTGAGCACCCCGACCAGCCCGGCGACCCCGACCACCGCCAGCCCGGCGGCGACCCGCAGCAGCCCGCGCCAGGGCGACGACCAGTCGTCGGTGAACGGGGTGAGCCAGCCCGCCAGGTCGTCGACGAAGTAGAGCAGCGTGGCGAACAGGGCCACGTAGAGCGCGCCGGTGATCAGCGCCGGGATCACGCCGAGCAGCATCAGCTTCGGGCTGCGGACGTACATGCCGAAGCCGCGCAGCAGCAGCCCGGCGCCGCCGAGGAAGCGGGTGGCCGCGCCGGTGACGGGCGCGATCGTACGGGA
Organism: Micromonospora sp. RV43; assembly: GCF_001029515.1. Lineage (NCBI taxonomy): Bacteria > Bacillati > Actinomycetota > Actinomycetes > Micromonosporales > Micromonosporaceae > Micromonospora > Micromonospora sp. RV43. Next base: position 22,223 of record NZ_LEKG01000093.1, read on the forward strand.
GGCGTTCACGACGGCACAGCCTAATCTGCCGGTGCACCACAATGGGCCTGTGCGTGCGTCCCGGCTGATCTCGCTTGTGCTGCTGCTCCAGTCCCGGGAGACGATGACCGCCGCCGAGCTGGCCCGCGAGCTGGAGGTGTCCGAGCGGACCGTCTACCGGGACGTGCTGGCGCTCTCCGCCGCCGGTGTCCCGGTGTACGCGGACCGGGGCCGGGCCGGCGGCTACCGGCTGCTCGGCGGCTACCGGACCCGGCTGACCGGGTTGAGCCGGGACGAGGCCGAGGCGCTGTTCCTGGCCGGGTTGCCCGGACCGGCCGGGGACATGGGACTGGCCGACTCGGTGGCCGCCGCCGAGCTGAAGGTGCTCGCCGCGTTGCCGCCGAGCCTGCGGGACGCGCCCGCCCGTACCGGGCAGCGGTTCCACCTGGACGTGCCGGGCTGGTTCCGGGAGACCACGCCGCCGCCGGCCCTCGCCGAGCTGGCCCGGGCGGTCTGGCGGGACCTGATGGTGGAGTTGCGCTACCGGCGCGGGGACCGGGAGGTGGCCCGCACGCTGGCGCCGTACGGGCTGGTGCTGAAGAACGGGGTCTGGTACCTGGTCGCCCGGGTCGGTGACGGCTGGCGGACGTACCGGGTGGACCGGGTGGTGGCGGTCGAGGTGGGCGCCGACGGGTTCGACCGGGACGAGGACTTCGACCTCGGGGCGTACTGGCGGGAGCAGGCGGGCGCGTTCCTGCGCGAACTGCTGCGGGAGCGGGTGACGGTGCGGCTCGGCCCGGCCGGGTTGCGGGCGCTGCGGCACCTGGTGGACGCGCCGTTCGTCCACACCGAGGCGGTGGACGCGGCCGGGCCGCCGGACGAGCAGGGGCGGCTGGTGCTGCGGCTGCCCGTCGAGTCGGTCGACGTCGCGTACGGCCAGTTGCTGGCGCTCGGCCCGGAGGTGGAGGTGCTGGCGCCGCCGCAGCTGCGGGCGCGCTTCGCCGAGGCGACCCGCCGCGCGGCGGCGCTCTACACCGATCCGCCGTCCGACGGTCAGCGGTAGCCGTCCGGGTCGGCCGGCTTACCAGGCTTGACCACCTCCTCGTAGTAGCGGGCCCAGTGCGGGCGGCTGCCGTCGACGTCGGTGAAGCCGTACACCTGGGACAGGCCGCCGCTGTCCAGCGACCGGCCGTTCCAGCGGGCCCGGTCCGGGTCGGCGGCCAGGGCGGCCACCGCGCGCCCGACGAACGCCGGCGTCTCCGACATGACGAAGTGCGGTTCGGTAGTCGCGGCGTCGCGCCAGTTCGCCTCGGTGACGCCGTAGTGTTCGAGCATCGCCTCCGAGCGCAGCCAGCCGGGTGTGAGCGCGACGGCGGTGCAGCCGTGCGGGGCCAGCTCGTGCGCCTGGCTGAAGCCGAGCCGGTTCACCGACACCTTGGCCAGGTCGTAGAAGACCGACAGGCGGTACTCGCTGTCGTTGTGCTCCTTGGTGCCGTCGCCGACCTCGACGACCAGGCCGCCCGGGTTGCGGATCAGCAGCGGCAGCGCGAAGTGGCTGGTGATGATGTGCGTGTCGACAGCCAGCCGCAGCGTGCGGAACCCGGCGTCGAGCGGCTGCTCCCAGACCGGCTTCTCCCAGGTGATCAGCGGGTCCGCGCCCCAGACGTCGTTCACGAGCACGTCCAGGCGGCCCTGCTCGGCGTCGATCCGCTCGACCAGGCCGCGTACCTGCTCGGGGTCCAGGTGGTCGACTGCGACGGCGATCCCGGTGCCCCCGGCGGCGGTGACCAGCTCGGCGGTCTCCTCGATGGTCTCCGGCCGGTCCATCTCGGACCGGCGCTCGCGGGTGGTGCGGCCGGTGGCGTAGACGGTGGCCCCGGCGGCGCCGAGCTGCACGGCGATCTGCCGGCCAGCGCCCCGGGTCGCGCCCGCGACGAGCGCGACAGTTCCGGTCAGTGGTGAGTTCATGGGATAACCGTGCAACAGATACCTGACAGCGGAAGTCCGGTTTCCCGGACGATCCGGATGGGCGATCATCACCGGTATGCACCTGCTGCTGTCCGGGATCGTCGGCTCGGTCGCGTACGGGCTGGCCGGTCCCGGCTCGGACACCGACCGGATCGGCGTGTTCGCCGCGCCCACAGTCGCGTTCCACGGTCTGCGCCCGCCCCGCGAGTCGGTGGTGACGACCGACCCGGACGTCACGCTGCACGAGGCCCGGAAGTACGCGCTGCTGGCGCTGAGCGGCAACCCGACCGCCACCGAGCTGATGTGGCTGCCCGAGGACTGCTACGAGACCCGCACCGGGTTCGGCGAGGAGCTGATCGCGATCCGGTCGGCGTTCCTGAGCGCGCCGCGCGTCCGCGACGCCTACCTCGGGTACGCCTCGCAGCAGTTCCGCAAGCTCGCCACCGCCCCGGCGGACAGCGGTGGGCGGCGGCGCTCGGCGAAGCACGCCCGGCACCTGGCCCGGCTGCTGCACCAGGGCCGGACGCTGTACGCGACAGGCGTGCTGGAGATCCGCCTCGCCGACCCGGAGTGGTTCCGCGCGTTCGGCGAACGGGTCGCCGGTGGCGCGCTGGGCGAGGCACAGGCCCTGGTGGCTGCAGCCGAGGCGGAGTTCGACCGGGTCCGCTCGCCGCTGCCGGAGCGCCCGGACGAGGAGACAGTGGAACGGTGGCTGCTCGCCGTCCGGGCGGCGTACCTGCCGCGCTGAGCGGTCACTGCACGTCGAACTCGTTGCCCTCCGGGTCGGTCATCGTGGTGTGCTCGCTGCCCCGGTCGGCGACCTCGGCCAGCACCGTCGCGCCGAGCGCGGTCAGCCGCTTCACCTCGGCCGCCCGCCCCTCCGGCCCGACGTGCAGGTCGACGTGGAGGCGGTTCTTCACCCGCTTGGGTTCGGGGACGGCCTGGAACAGGAACCGCCTGCCCAGCCCGGTGCCGCTGGCCGGGTCGACCGGGTCGTCCGGGTGGCGTACCGCCGCCAGCTCGCGCCACGCCTTGCGGCCGTCCACCTCGACGTACGCCTGCGGCGGCACCGCACCGGCGGCGGCCAGCCGCTCGATCAGCACGCTGTTGTCCTCGACCTGGTGGCCGAGCGCCTCGGCCCAGAAGCGGGCCAGCCCGATCGGGTCGGCACAGTCGATGACGAGTTTCCAGTCCCGGGCCATGTGTCCTCCGTGGTCAGCTGGTGTAACCAGTTATAGTGGTTACGTGACGGACGGCGCAAGCGGACTCACCCTGATCAGTCCCGAAGGCACTCGATACCGCTTCGACCCGGGCGCGCTCTGCCTGGAGCTGCTGACCACCGGCGGTCCGGGCGCGTTCGCCCGCTACGAGGTGCTGCACCGGCCGGACGACCTCGCGGGCTGGCTGGCCGTGTCCCGCCTGCGCCTGGACCCCGCCACCGTCACCGTCGACGCGGACGACCTGGCCGCCGCCCGTCGGCTGCGCGACGCGCTCTGGCGAGTGACGCAGGCGCGTACCCGCGACGAGACCCCGCCCGCCGCGGACCTGGCCGTGGTGAACGATGCGGCGGCCGGGCTGCCGCTGAGCCCGCAGGCCGGTCCCGACGGCAGCCGGTCCTGGCGTACGCCGCTGACCGGCGCGCAAGTGGTCGCGACATTCGCCCGGGACGCGGTCGACCTGCTCACCGGCCCGTACGCCGCCCGGATCCGGGAGTGCGGCGCGCACGACTGCCAACTGGTCTTCGTGGACACCTCCCGGCCGGGGCAGCGCCGTTGGTGCGCGATGGAACGCTGCGGCAACCGGCAGAAGGCGCGCGCCCTGCGGTCCCGGCGCGCGCCCGGGTGAGTCAGTCCGCCAGGCGCACGCGTACCCGGCGGTTGGCCCGTCCCTTGCTCTCCACCTTGACCACCTGGACCTTGCCGATCTGGGCGGTGGAGGCCACGTGCGTGCCGCCGTCGGCCTGCACGTCCAGCCCGACGATGTCGACGATCCGCACCTCCTGCTCCTCCGGCGGGATCAGGTTCGACTGGGTACGGATGATGTCCGGCAGGGCCAGCGCCTCGGCGCGCGGCAGCACCCGCACCGCCACCGACCGGTCGGCGGCCACCTCGGCGTTCACCAGCTCCTCGATGCGGGCCTTGAAGTCCGGCGGCACCTCGGGGAGGTTGAAGTCCATCCGCGCCTCGCCCGGCTCCATGTTGCCGCCCGTGACGAGCGCGCCGAAGTCGCGGAACACCACGCCGCAGAGCACGTGCAGCCCGGAGTGGGTACGCATCAGCATGGTCCGGCGCGTGTCCTCGACCGCGCCGGCGACCTCGGTGCCGACCGGCGGCACCGGGTCACCCTCGGCCGGGATCAGCCAGAGGTCGTCTCCCTTGCGGGTGCCGACGATCCGGGTCTGTACGCCCTGCCAGAGAAGCACCCCGTGATCCGGCGGCTGCCCGCCGCCGCCCGGGTAGAACGCGGACCGGTCCAGCACGATGCCCTGCTCGGGATCGGCCGCCAGCACCCGGCAGGTCCACTCGCGCAGGGTCGGGTCGGCGAGGTCGAGCCGGTGCGTACGGCCGTGGTGTGTGACGCCCATGGACGGCGACGTTACCCGTTCAGGAACTCCGAGACGCGCTCTCGCAGGTCGGCGCGCTCGGTCCAGAGCACGCCGGGCCGGTCGTACACGTGCAGTGTGGCGTTCGGGAGCGCGGCGGCGAGCCGTTCGGCGACGGCGACCGGGTGCAGGTCGTCCTCGGCGGCGGCGATGACCAGCGCCGGCGCGGTGACCGCGGCGAGCGACCCGGCGTCGTCGAGCGGGGCCTGGGCGGGCAGGTCGGCCAGCCCCGGCGCGAGCCCGTCGCGCAGCAACTGGTCGAGCCGCTGCCGCAGGTAAGCCCAGCCGGCCGGGGTGTTGCGCACCGACGGCGGCAGCTCCAGCGACACCGCGTCGGCCAGTGCCGAGGCGTCGCCCTCGGCCACCGCGTCGAGCAGGCCGGTGAGCCGGGCGCGTGCCACCTCGCCGCGCGGCGTGTCCAGCACGGCGGGCAGGAAGAAGACGAGTCTCTCGAAGCGTTCCGGGCTCTCGGCGAGCAGCCGGCAGAGCGCGCCCGCGCCGAGGCTGGCGCCGAACGCCCGGGTCGCGCCGCCCAGGTCGGCGACGGCCCGCAGGTCACGGGCGAGGTCCAGGTAGCTCCACGGCCCGGGCGGCGAGTCGGAGCGGCCGTGCCCGCGGAACTGGAAGAAGATGCGCCGCCCGGTGACGCCGCTGCCGAACGGGCGGGTGGTGGCGATGCCGCTGCCCAGCCCGTGCGCGAACACGGTGACCGGGTCACCGGTGCCGGTGACCAGCCGTTCCAGGCTCACCCCGTGCGGGGTGGCGACCAGTTCCGTCTCCGGCTCGGGCAGCGCGGGGCGCCCGGTCCGGGGCGCGCCGGGGCCGGGCCCCCAGGTGCGGGGACCGCCGTCCGGCGGCGGAGGCCAGCGGAAACCTCTCACCAGGACCCTCGGCCGTCGTGCAGGTCCCGCAGGCCGGGCCGCACGTCGAGCAGGTAGATGAGACCCGCGGCGATGCCGATCAGTCCGAACAGGCTGATCGGGCCGAAGCCGAGCAGGGTCAGCAGCAGGCAGACCGCCAGGATGGCGACCCAGCCGCCCTTGGGCAGCGTGCCGAGCGCGGCGAATCCGTCGCCGCGCTGGGTGACCGCGTGCACCAGCGCCACTCCCTGTACGACCAGGGCGAAGACGAGCAGGATCAGCTGGATCACGTCTTGGACTGCGAACGCGAAGATCGGCGCGGCGATGGCCATGGGGGCAAGCTTATGCCGAGACCCCGGAAACGTCCGACAAGACGTTGTCCGGGGTCCGGTGGAGCATCAGGTCACTCGGCGGCCGGGCGGGTCCGCTTCGTGGCCTTCGGCAGCTTCGCCGACGGGGTGGCCGGCTTGGTCGCCTTGGTGGCGGTCGTCTTGGCGACGGCCTTGGTCGCGGTCGCCTTGGTGGCGCGGGTGCGCTTCACCGCGGCCGGCTTGGCGGCCACCGCCTCGGCCACCTCGGCCGGGCTGGGCACCTCGGTCGTCGCGGCGGCGGTCTCCGGCTTCGGGGTGATCTCGGCCTTCGGGGTCACCTCGGTGCCGGTCGCCTCGGTGGCCTCGATGTCGGCGTTCACCGTGTCGGCGGCCTCCAGCACGCCGGCGCCGACGACGCGCTCACCCCGGGCGACCAGCTCGGCGTACGCGGCCAGCGCGCGCTCCTGCGCGGCGTGCGCCCCGGCCACCATGACGGCGGCGTTGCGGGTGGCGGCCTCGCGGAGCTTGTCCAGGTTGGCGGCCTCGCGCAGCTTCTCCAGGTTCGCCGCCTCGCGCAGCTTCTCCAGGTTGGCGGCCTCGCGCAGCTGGTCGAGGTCGGTGGCGACGGCGCGCTCGCGCAGCCCGGTGGCGGTCTGGTTGGCGGTCTTCAGCGTCTCGGTGGCCTTCTGGCGCAGCTCGAAGCCGGTGACGACGGCCTTGCCGCCGAGGTCGGCGACGACCCGGGTGCCGAGGCCGCTGACCACTGTCGGCAGCTTGCGGAGCTGCTCCAGGGCCAGCTCACCGGCGCCGGCGGCGGCGTAGAGGGGTGCGGGGATGCGGTTGGTCTTCGGCTGGGTGGTCATGACTGCTCCTCTTCGGCCGCACCGGCGGCCTTCCGGGCCGCCCGGCGGGCGGTCGTGTCCTCGGGGCGGCGGGTCGGGCCGACCACCCAGAAACGCACCTCGCCGGCCTTCT
>NZ_LEKG01000094.1:0-28257 GCF_001029515.1 Micromonospora sp. RV43
CACGCCGGACCCGGGCTGCCGCGTTCACGCCACCACCAGCCGGATACCTCATGCCTCCGACCTACCGCCCACATCGACCCAGATCACGCAGACACGCCGACGGACGTCAGCCTTTCAACCTCTGTAGTGCGTGGCTGACCCACCGACGGCTTCGCTGGACCTGGTCACACGCCGACGGGCCCTTCACGACCAACCACGCCGATCTTGCGACCAGGGGCCAAATAGTTGATCTTTTTGGGGGTCTGCGCGGTCCCTGATCGCTGCCACGGTGGTTGACCGCTGTGAGTCGATCTCCTCTGAGCATCGGCGAGCTGGTCGAGCACTGGACCCTTGTCCCTGCTGAGCTGGACCTGGTTGCGTCCAAGCATGGCGAGATACGGCCGGGTTCGCGCTGTTGCGGAGGTTCTACGACCGGTACGGCCGCTTCCCGCGAGGTTGGGCAGATCTGCGCCCGGAGGCGATGGACTTCGCCTCTCGCCAGGTCAAGGCGGAGCCGGGTTACTTGGCGTTCTACGGAGACCAGGGCCAGCGGATCCATCACACCCCCAATCGGCTAGATCAACCCGACAACGCACCCAGAATCCAATCCACGGATTCAGGCTAAGGTCCGGTCCGGCAGCGGAACAGGGGCGCAGGACCTGCGGCAGGGTGGGGCGAGCGCCCCACCCTGCCGTTGAACTCAGCCGATCTGCAGGGTCACGTCGTCCAGCACGAAGCTGGTCTGCAGGTAGGCGTCCTCGGTGCCGGTGAAGGTCAGCGTGACCGTCTGGCCGGCGTACGCGCCGAGGTTGACGGTGCGCTGCGTGTAGCCCGTGGCAGCGTTCATGTTGGACAGCGACGCCACGGTGGTGCCGTTGGCCTTGATCGTGAACACGTCGTAGGCGAGCGCCCCGTACTCGTTCGTGTCGATGTGCAGCCAGTAGGTCAGTACCGCACTGGTGCAGCCCGACGGGATGGTGACGGTCTGGCTGATGGCCTCGGTCGCGGTGTAGCCGTATCCGCCGAGCCACGCGTACCGGGTGCCGCTGCGCGGCACCTGCCCGATAGAGGTGCCGATCGCGCCGGTGGAGCCGGTCCACGGCGAGGTGCCGCTTTCGAACCCGCCGTTGAGGATCAGCTGGGCGGCGGTGCAGCCGCCCGGTCCGCCGGTCACGGTCAGCGTGTACGTGGTGCTGTGCGACACCGACCCCGTGCCGGTGATGGTGATGGTGTAGGTGCCGCCGGCCACCGACGAGCCGACCGCGATGGTGGCGGTCGACGAGCTGCCGGAGGTGACCGACGACGGGCTGAACGAGACCGTTACGCCCGTGGGGGCGCCGCTGGCGGTCAGGGTCACCGTCTGGGCGCTGCCCGAGGTGGTGGCGGTGCCGACGGTGGTCGTGGTGCTGGACCCCGCGTTCACGGTGCCCGACGAGGGGCTGGCCGAGATCGAGAAGTCGTTGGTCGGCGTCGAGGTGCCGACCGCCCGGTTCCACAGCGTGTAGGCGATGCCGTCGGCAGCCCGGTTCAGCGCGGTGGCGTCGATGTTGCTGAGGGTGTCGCACGAGGAGTGGTAGCAGGAGTCGTAGGACTGACCGGCCGTGCCGCCCCACTTCGACGCCTGGGCCGACGTCTTGGTGGCGCTGGCGCCCATCGCGTAACCGGAGGTCGGGATGCCCGCGTTCTGGAACGAGTAGTCGTCGGAACGGCCCTGGCCCTCGACGTTCTCCTCCGGCTGCAGGCTGAGGGAGTCCCAGTACGCCTTCATCGGCTGCGACGCGGTCGAGGTGATGTTGTTGATGAAGTAGCCGCCGTTCTTCGACGCGATCATGTCGAAGTTGTAGTAGGCCTTGATCGCCGTTCGCTGGGTACTGGTCAGCGAGTTGACGTAGAACTTGGAGCCGTTGAGGCCCTGTTCCTCGTCGGTCCACCAGCCGAAGCGGACCTTGTTCAGCATGGTCGGGTTCTGCGCGGCCAGCGCGAGGGCGACCTCGAGCAGCGCCGCCGAGCCGGAGCCGTTGTCGTTGATGCCCGGACCGACCGAGACGCCGTCCAGGTGGGCGCCGAACATGTAGACGTTGCTCGCGTTACCGCCCGGCCACTCGGCGATCAGGTTCGGGCCTGCACCGCTGGTGCAGCCGGAGGTGCAGGGCTGCTCGGTGACGGTGAAGCCGGCGGCCTGCAGCTTGCCCTTGACGTACGCCACCGACTGCAGGTAGCCCTGGCCGGTCGAGCGGCGGGTGCCGCCGTTGTTGGTGGCGATGGTGCTGAGCTGTGTCAGGTGCGCCTGCACGTTGGCGACGTCGATGTCCGGCGCGGTGCCACCGGGGGTGCCGCCGTTGACCGTGAGCGTGTACTGCGCGGTGTGGGTGATCGAACCGGTGCCGGTCACGGTGATGGTGTACGTGCCCGCAGCCGCACTGGAGGTGGTCGCCACCGTCATCGTGGAGCTGTTGCCCGACGTCACCGACGTCGGGCTGAACGACACGGTGACCCCCGACGGGGCACCCGAGGAGGTCAGCGACACGGTCTGCGCGCTGCCGGAGACGGTCGCGGTGTTGACCGTCGCGGTGACCGAGGAGCCCGCGTTGACGCTGCCCGAGGTGGGGCTGACCGAGACGGAGAAGTCGGTGCTGGAACCGGTGCAGGTCGGGTCGCCGGTCTGGGCCGGGACCGCGACCGCGTTCCACGCGTCCTTGGTCCGGTTGAACAGGACGCACGAGGAGTCCAGGTTCTTCGCGGCGGTCAGGGTCGCGGTGCGGTACTTCTTGTGGGTCATGCCGGAGGTCTTCAGCAGCATGCCGCCGTAGAAGATCTTTCCGGCGGACTGGATGCCCACGCCGGTGACCGACGACGGGCCGCCCGAGCAGATGGGGCTGTTCGGCTTGCCGCCGCCCGGCGCGCTGCCCTCGGCGAGCAGGTAGAACCAGTGGTTGAGCGGACCTGCGGCCGCGTGTACCTCCGTGTTCGGGATCGACGAGGAGTAGCAGTTCGGGTGGCCGCCGACCAGCGAGGGGTTGTACATGTTGCGGATCGGGCCGTCGCCGACGAGGTCGATCTCCTCACCGACCAGGTAGTCGGGTTCGTCGTAGGCGCTGGACTGGTTGGCGTATGCCTCGGTCAGGGCGCCGAAGATGTCGCCGGTGGCTTCGCCGAGGCCGGCTTCGGAGCTGGTGCCGCCGGGGGTGTTCTGGTCCATGCCGTGGCCGAACTCGTGACCCACCACATCCATCGAGGAGATCCAGTTGCCTGCCGAGTTCTTGCCGATCGTGATCGTCGAGCCGTCCCAGTAGGCGTTCTGCTCGTTCAGGCCGACCTTGATCGGCCAGCTGCCGCCGTTGCCGTTGTGCCCGTTGCGGCCCAGCCAGGCCGACAGCATGTCCCATTCCTTCTGCGCCGAGTACAGTGCGTCGACGCAGCCGGTCTCCTTGCTTGTGCCCACTCCGTTGCCCCAGCTGTCGTCGGCGCCGGAGAAGACGGTGCTGGTGCTGTAGTCCTGGCAGTTCAGGCCGGTGCGCGTGGTGTCGCGCAGGTAGTACGTGCTGCCCGACTGCGACGTGGTGATCGACAGTGGGCTGGGCCCGTTCCACTTGCCGGTGCCGGAACCGGCCGCGGCGTCCTCCTGCTTGGCCAGCACCTGGCCGTTGCGCGCGTCCACGAAGACATGCAGGTGGCTGGGCGCCGAGGCGGTGCGCCCGGCGACGACGACCTCCCACGCGAGTCGCGCGGTGCTGTCCTTGACGTGCACCACGAGGGTGCGCGACTCGACCTGGTCGACCTTGGTGAGCAGGCCCTTGGCGGTCTGCTCGGCGCGGTCGGCGGCGACCGTCGGCACGACGGAGACGTTGATCTTCGTCTTGGTGGCGGCCGAGATCGCCCGGATGGCGCCCCGGCCGTCGGCGAGTACGGCGGCGTCGCCGCCGACCACCGGCAGGCCCCGGTAGGTGCGCTCGTAGGCAATGGAGAACAGGCCGTCCACCCACGGGATCACCATGCGACGGTCGTACTGCTCGAAGGGGCCTTTCGCCAGCGCGTCGTGACCGCCGTCGGCAGCGCGGTCGGCTGCAGAGATCGCCAGCGACAGCGGGCTCTGCGCAACCGTGGGTGTAGGGGGCGGGGTGGCTGCGGTCGACTGGGTGGCCACCCCGGTCACGGTGCCCAGGGTAAGCGCAACCGCGACAGCGGCCGCCATGGCAGTTCTTCGATACATCGCAATCCTCCCGCCGAGATGGGTTGAGGGGTGTGGCAGCAGGGCCCGTGTTGATGGGATCTCCGGCAACCGGTGACAGCTCGGCTTTGGCGATGACACTAGGAACGGCGGAGGCTGGCCGAAATCAGGGCAACCCCTTGCTCTGGTGCGCGAAGGACCGTCGGGCGCACTATGATCCGGTGCCAGATTCTGCGACGGCAGTGAATGCGCATCAGGGGGCCACCGGCACCATGCTGCCGGTGGTACCGGGCGTCGTGCGCGGCGCCCGTCGGGTGGTGCTGTTCGGTCCGCCCGGGATCGGCAAGACCGCTGCGGCCGGTGTACTCGGGCAGCAGCTGGGCATGCCTGTCCTAAGGCTGGCTCCGAGCCCACAGGACGCCCAGGTCCCCTACACCGGACTGCTCGAACTCGCACTGGCCCTCCAACCGCTGCCGGCCGCGCGGGAACTCGCGACCGGAATCGACAAGGCCGTCGGAGTGCCGGGCTCTGCCGATCCCGCCGGGACCGCTCTACGGCTGCGCCGGTTGACCGCCACCCTGCTGCTGGACACCCCGCCTCTGACACTGGTGGTGGACAACGCCCAGTGGCTGGATACGGCCAGCGCGGCCGTCTTGCGTTGGGCACTGCGCCTGGCTCCCGACCTTCCCGTCATAGCCGCAGAGCGAATCTGGCGCCCGGGGAGCGAAGGCCACTGGTGCGGCGAGGACCCCTGTGCGGTACGCATCCCGGCGCTGACACCCGATCAGGTCGCAACCCTGCTGTCGCCGTACCGGCTAACCCCCTACGAGGTCACGCAGACCCACATCCGCAGCGGAGGGAACCCGGCCCTAGCCCTCGCATTCGCCGGGGCCCGCAGCCGCGCCACCGACCTGCCGGCCGCTCAGGGTCTCGTAGACGACCTGGTCCTGCCGCCGGCCGCCCGCCGACTGGTGAACGAATGGCTGGGCACTGTGTCGGCCGAAGTTCAGGAACTGTTGACGGTCGCCGCACTCGACGACCGGCCCGACCGCGAACTGCTGAGCCGCCTCGCCGGCCCGCCCGCCGAAAACCTTCTCGCAGAGGCCGAGGCAGCCGGACTGATCAACATCGGGCAGGTCGACGGGAAGATCCGGTTCGCCGCCGCCGCGATCGGTGCCGAACTCGCGGCCCGACCGCCGGTCGCCACACGCAGGCTCCTGCACGCCCGCCTGGCCGAAGCCAGCCGCGACAGCATCCGCCGCGACCGTCACACCACGCTGGCGGCCGACACCAACGACCCGCAGTCGGCCGACTGCGCCGACCGCGCCGCCGCCCGCGCCCGGCTGCGCGGAGAACCCGCACTAGCGGCCGAGCTCTCCCTGCTCGCCGCCGAACGTACCCCGGAGACCGACGCCGACCTGCTCACCGAACGGGCGCTGACCGCCGTACGCGACGCCGCCCACAACGGCGACCTGCCCCGCGGCCAGGCTGCCGTCCGCCTCGTCCTGAACCACGACAGCAGCCCCGCCAACCGCGTCAACGCCCTCATCGCCCTGATCGACTCAGGCGGACAGCACCTGTACAACGGCGACAAGCTGTTCGCCGACGCACTTCACGAAGCGGCCGGACATCCGGACCTGACCGCGCAGATCCTCGTCCGCCGGGCGATCTGGGCCAACGTCAACGGCGATCCCGACCGGGCGTGCGCCCAGGCTGCCCGGGCCGCCAGCCTCGCCCGGAGCGCTGGCGACACCGCCACCACCGCCATGGCCCTCACGATGCAGGCCCGCATCCAACGCATCCTCGGCCGCCCCCAAGCCGAGACCACGCTCGGCCACGCCCTGTCCCTGCCACGCAGCACTCACATCCCCGTCAACGCCAGGCCCGAACAGCTCTCCGCCCGGCACGCCATCTTCGACGACCGTCTGGACGAAGCCCGCAGCGCACTGCTGCCTCTGCTCGTCGAAGCCGAGCGGACCGGAGACGCCGAAGCCACCGTGGATGTCCTGCGCAGCCTCGCCGAAGTCGAGATCCGCGCCGGACGGTGCGGACTGGCCCTCGACTACGCCGGCCGCGCCCTGTCGCTTACCGACAGAGCCGCCTTGGACCCCGCACCAACGTGCTACACCTCCGCCCTGGTCGAGGGCACCGCCTCGTGCACCGACTCCGCCCTCGCTCACGCACGCCGCGGGGCGGACACCTCCCGCCGGGAGGACAACAAAGTCTTCCTCTCCCGAAACCTCTTCGTCCTCGGACATCTTCTCCTGGTCACCGGGCGTCCGAAAGAAGCCCTGGAGGCGCTGGAAGAGGTCCGTACGCTTGAGAAGCGCCAGCAGGTCCGCGACCCGTCCGTCCTGCGCTGGCACGCCGACCTCGCCCAAGCCCTCATCTCCCTCGGCTACCTCGACCAAGCCCGCAAACTGCTGACCGATACCCGTCGCACCGCGACTGATCTAGATAGAAGCTGCGTCCTCCCCGTGCTCGACCGCTCCCAGGCACTCCTGGAAGCCACCCTGGGCAACTACGATGCGGCCGCCGACCTCCTCACCGCAGCAGCCGACCACCTCCGCCACCTGCCCATCGAACACGGTCGAACCCTCCTGGCCCTCAGCCACACCGAACGACGCGGACGCCGACGCGCCAGCGCCCGCACCGCGGCGCAGAGCGCCGCCGACCTCTTCAGCACGCACCAGGCACACCCCTGGATCGAAGCCGCCACCCGCACCCTCCACCAACTGGAGCCCGTCCCCGCGCACAGCAGTACGCTCCCCTGCCTCACCTCCGCCGAACAGCGCTGCGTCGAGCTCGCCGCCAGCGGAGCGACCAACCGCGACATCGCCACCGCCCTCACCATCAGTGTCAAAACAGTCGAAGCAAACCTCACCCGCGTCTACCGGAAGCTCGGCATCCACTCACGCGTCCAACTCGCGCACCTTGCAGCCCTGACGGCAGCGCCGGCAGAAGCCCTGCAGCCCGGCCTGGCGCATCAGCCTGGCAACGCGTTTGCGCCCACTTCCGACTCCGGTGCCCAGGCGTAACTCGGCGTGCGGCGTAAAGGAGCGGGTTGGGCGAGGATCGCACGTGCTTCCCCGGACAGCATCCTCGCTACGTCAAGTCGCAAAATGCCGTGACGAGGATTTAGAATCGAGAAAGTTGACACAAAAAGCAACAGAGGCGGCCGGTTTGCTACTGTAACCGCCAGCAACGGAGCGCAGCAGCTATCCAATGCGACCAACAAACAGAGGTAATGAACGGCTGAATCGCAGGCAGTCGGCCTACCGACATGCATAGATGACGGTCTTAGGAAACCGATGCTCTATCCCCTGAGCTACGAGGGCGCGAGGGCACAGTCTAGCGACCTGGGGGTTCACCTGGGGTGGCAGGGAGTGGCCCACGTTCACCCACGTCACCCGGCCCCCTGTTCTCCCAGCCCAGGACCACACCCGGAGCACACGAACCCGGTTTGCGACCGGCGGTCGGCCCCGGTGACCCGCGTTGGCACCGGTTCACCCTGGTTGGCATCCGCTGGAGAGCACACACCGCGCACATCACCGAAGATCATGTGAGCGCTGCCCTCTCGCCCGGCTGGCGTCGCCTCCCACGGGAGGTTCGGCCACGTCACCAGGACCGGAGCTGCGTCAGGGCTTGGCCGTTCATCGGGCCGGCTTGGATGGGTCTGTAGTTCAAGCCCGCCAGTGCGGAACATCCCTCGCTCATCCGGGGCAGGAGCCTCCGTGTAAGACGGGGAGCCCTCTCTCCACCCGAATGCCCGCCGATTGAACAGCCATCGCGGCGGCAATCTTTACCACGGGGTGACATGGCGGACGTAACAGGGTTCAGGAACCGAGTTCTACCGTGGCGTACGGTTCCCACACGTACATGCCCTCGTCCCGGTTGAGGACGATGAGCTGGCACGAGGTGATCAGCGCGTCGGCGCTGATCTTCGGGGCGGAGGAGAGCGCCTCGATGAGCGGCGCTGCGGGACCGTCGGTGTTGGTGTAGGCCAGGCTGAGGTGAGGGTTGTAGGGCTCGGCGGCCTCGGGTACGCGGTCCTGCCCCCAGACGTCGGCGATGGCGGCACGGATGGCGGCGCGGAGTTGCCGCACCGGCTCGATCGGCTCGACGGCGATCTGGATGGACTCGGGATCGACGTGGGGGGTGCCGATGGTGAGCTTGAAAGGTGACAGGCGCGAGCACCGGTCGGTGGCAGCGGCCACGATGGCGTCGACGTCGTCGGTGGCGACGGCTTGGACGAAGCCGATGCCCTGCATCGTGAGGTGAAGCCATCGGTTCGGAATGACGTCGAGGCTGGGCTGCGAGGACAGCAGGGACCGGTACTGGTCAGCGAGCTTCTCGACCTCGGGCTGTCCGTCAAAGGTGATGTGCCAGGTGTAGAAACGGGAGCCGATGCCCCAACCCGGTCGCCAGTACCAGTGATCACGGATATCGGTGGCGTGCGGGACTGCCATGGGTTCTCCAGGTTCAGGGAAGTTGCCGGGCGGCGCCGGTGGCGCAGAACTCGGTGATGGCTGCTTGGACATTGCGGGCCTCAATGCTCGCGCGCAGTGACGGATTGCCGGCGATGTTGCGCCCGACGCCACGCAGGCGGTGCACCAGCGGGTCGAGCCGCTGTTCGGGTGGCAGAGCGAGCACCGGCGACAGGACCGAGACCGCGCCGTCGAGGCTGCCGGCTTTGAGATGTGCTGCGGCGGCCCAGATGCGGATCTGGGCGAGCGTGCCGTAGGCGATCGAGGGATCCGCGGCGGCTTCCGTCAGGGCGTGCTCGGCATGTTCGATGGCGTTGGCGGCCTCGCCGATGCGGAGCAGCACTGATCCAGCGTAGTTGTGTTGGCGTACCGTGCCGCAGGCCAGAAGGCCCCCCACCGGGTCGCGGCTGGCACGTTGGCGGGCCTCCTCGGCCCGTTGCAGTGCTGCCCGTGCCGGCTCGACGGCGCCGATCTCCGCCCACGCGTCCGCTTCCTGGCACGCCAGCATGACCGCCGCGCTGCCTTCGGCGGCATGGCCGTAGCCGCGCACGGCGGCGTTGGCCGCGTCTTCGAACCGCCGCTCCCACAGGTGGGTCTTACTGATCGTGGAGAGAACCCAGGCGCGGAGGGTGTTGTCGCGGACGGTCTCGGCGCACATCCAGGCGGTGCGTGCCTGGGACTCGGCCGCCGCCGGGTGGCCGAGATCGCCGGCCATCCAGGCGAGCAGTGTGCAGAGGTAGCCCGCCCAGGTGTAGAGCTCCCGAGACTGATCAGGGTTCTGACGCCCGGTCTGGAGAAGGCGGAAGACACGGTCGGCCAGGAGCCCGGCCCGCGCGTAGACGACGACGGGCGGCTCGGTCAGGTAGTCGATGGCGATCCTGCGGGTGGAGGCAGCGACATCGTCGAGGGTGAAGGGCCCGACGTTGGAGGCTTGCGCCCATGTGCCGAAGCTCGCCGTACGTTCTGCCACCGCTATCACCAGTTCCGTCTCGTCCTGCAGAGCGCCGAGGTCCCATCGCAGAGGCTCAGCCATCGCGCCAGGTGGTGTTGAGGATGCGACCGGTGGTGCAGGCATCGGGGCGGCGTTCCTGCCGCTCAGCGCCGCTCGGTCTGCTTCCGGCATAGCGGTCAGGTCGTGGAGGTCGACCAGACTGCTCGGTTCGGTGCCGAAGACCTGCGCCAGTGCGTTCAAGGCGGCCAGGGTGGGCCGACGACCGCCGAAGGGCCATCGCTCGTAGTCGCTGATCCGCGCCCCGGTGAACGTCGCCGAACCGCTTCCTTTGGCGTTCAGTCTCTCGGCTACCGCGTCCTGGGTCCAACCATGGGCTTGGCGGAAGGCATCTCGGGGGCGTAGCCCGAAGCGGCGCTGCAGCTCGGCGGCGATGGCGGGCGGGGTCACTCCGAAACCGGCCAGTGTCTGGCGCACATGGTCACGCTGCGCCTTGGTGCCCGTCGTCCTTGCCATCGCGGTCACCCCCTGCGTGCGGCCTCTTGTCGCACGGTATCGCCCCTCTCATCGGAATCGGTACGGGGCGCGACGAGGCCTCCGGCCCAGAGGTGGGGAGCTAGCCGCTGATTGATCAAAGTTCGTGCAGGTCAAAGGCGTACGCGGGTGGGGGAAAATCTCACCACCCCTGGGGATCCATTCACATGGATGCGCTTGGCAAGCTTGCCGAGCCGGATCACCGTCGGTCCGGATGTAGCCACCAGCAGTGACTAATGGAGTGGCTGCCATAGCACCGTCAACCGCGGGATGTCCGTCGCCGTCGGGTCGTTGACGACCACCCGGCAGGCGTCTCTCCGCGCCCTGCTCGCGCTTCTCATCCTCGTGAGGATTACCGATGACAACCTCGAACGACCTGGCCCGCTACGGATATCGGCAGGAACTCAGCCGCCAGCTGCGGTTTCGGGACCTGTTGGCGTACGGACTGGTGTACATGGTGCCGATCGCGCCGATGGCGATCTTCGGCAGCGTCTACGCGGGCTCTGGCGGCATGGTGGCCCTCGCCTATGCCATCGGTGTGGTGGCGCTGGTGTTCACCGCGTTCTCGTACGCGCAGATGGTCAAGGCGTTCCCCATGTCGGGCAGCGTCTACAACTACGCCGGTCGGGGCATCAGCCCGCCGGTCGGGTTCCTCGCCGGCTGGGTGATCCTGCTCGACTACGTGCTCGTGCCCGGTCTGCTGTACCTGGTGGCGTCGGTGGCGATGCACTCCACCGTGCCCGCGGTGCCGGTGTGGCTGTGGTTGCTCGGGTTCGTCGCGGTCAACACGGTCGTCAACTCGGTGGGGATCCGGATGACCGCGATGGTGACCCGGGTGATGCTCGTCGGCGAGCTGATCGTCCTGGCGATCTTCCTCGCCGTCGCCGGTTGGGCCCTCGCAACGGGCAGCGGCCGGTTCAGCTGGGATGCGTTCTACAACGCCGACACCTTCACCTGGTCCCTCGTCGCGGGGGCGGTGTCGATCGCGGTGCTGTCGTTCCTGGGCTTCGACGGCATCTCCATGTTGGCGGAGGAGACCCGTGACGGCGCCCGGCAGATCGGCCGGGCGATGGCGGCCGTGCTCGTCCTGGCCGGGGTGTTGTTCATCGCGCAGACGTGGTTGGCGGCGATGCTCGTGCCCAACCCCGGCGGGCTGCTGGCCGAGGGCGACGTGAACGGCACCGCCTTCTACGACGCCGCCGCGGTGGCCGGCGGAGGCTGGCTGGCGACGGTGTGCGCGGTGGCGACGGCGATCGCGTGGGGGCTGCCGAACTCGATGGTCGCGCAGGTCGCCACGTCTCGGCTGCTGTACGCGATGGCCCGCGACCGGCAACTCCCCGCGTTCCTGGCGAAGGTGTCGGTGCGCCGCAGCGTGCCGATCAACGCGACCTTGCTCACCGGCGTCGTGTCCCTCGCCCTGGGCTTGTACATGGCGACCCGGGCGGATGGCATCACGCTGTTGTCGTCGCTGATCAACTTCGGGGCGATGGTGGCGTTCCTGGTCCTGCACGTCTCCGTGGTCGTTCACCACCTGATCCGCCGTCGCAGCGGCAACTGGTTCGCGCACCTGCTCATGCCCGGAATTGGGTTCGTGATCCTCGCCTACGTGGTGGTGAACGCCAACATCGCCGCCCAGCGCCTCGGCCTGGCCTGGCTGGGCCTCGGCGTGCTGGTCCTGGCCGGCCTGTACCTGACCGGCCGCCGGCCGGTGTTGTCCGGCCTGGCCCCCGCCCAGACCGTCGGGCGTGACATGGAGCGGGTGTGATCGCGATGAGTCACTTCACCTACCGTCCCGCCCGTGACGAGTTGGCCTACACCTTCGGTGGACGCCTGCCGGTGGCCCACCTCCGCTCCGGCGACCTGTTCACCGTGCACACCGAGGACTGCTTCGGCGGCCTGGTGCGGGGGCGTGCGGACCTGCCGTCGCAGGTGTGTCAGATGCCGTACCTGAACCCGGTGTCGGGGCCGTTCTTCGTCGAGGACGCCGAGCCCGGCGACACCCTCGCCGTGCACCTCGTGTCGATCGAGCCGGCCCGCGACTGGGGTGTGTCGGCGACGTTCCCCTACTTCGGGGCACTCACGTCGACCTCGCACACCGCCACCCTGCAGCCGCCGCTCGACGAGCGGGTGTGGGTGTACGACATCGACGGGCACGCGGGCGTCGTCCGGTACCGGGCCACCGCCAGTGACCACATGGTCGAGCTGCCGCTGGATCCGATGATCGGCACCATCGGCGTCGCCCCAGGTGGCATGGAGTCCCGGTCCACGATCGTCCCGGACTACTACGGCGGGAACCTCGACACCCCGGAACTGCGCGCCGGGACCACCCTGTATCTCGGAGTGAACGTGCACGGGGCGATGCTCGCCCTCGGCGACGGACACGCCCGCCAAGGCCACGGCGAAGTCTGCGGTGTCGGCGTGGAGATCGCCACCGTCACCACCCTCGCCGTCGAGGTCATCAAGGGTACCGACACCGCCTGGCCGCGTCTGGAAACCGACACGGCGATCATGTCGGTCGGCTGCGCCCGCCCGCTGGAGGACGCCTACCGCATGGCCCACCAGGACCTCACCGGCTGGACCGTCGACCTGTGCGGCCTGCACACGCTGGATGCCTATCAGCTCATCTCGCAGGCCGGGCGAGCGCCCATCGGCAACGTCTGCGACCCCAACTACACCGTTCTGGCGGCCATCGACAAAGCCGTGCTCCCGCAGCGGCAGGCTGCCTACCGCGACGCGCACGCCCGGCTGCGGGCCCTTGCCGCCGTGCAGGGATAGGGGCCTGGGATGACCGCGTCGATACCCCACCTGTCGCTGCGCGACGAGCTGTTCCTGCTCGGGCACCACGACGACACCGGCCAGCCGCACCTGCACCGCCAAGCCTTGGCCCTCGGCATGGCCGGCGCAGTGCTGATCGACCTGTTCCTCGCCGGACGGATCACCCTCGACTCCTACGCCGAGCATCCGGCTGCGGACTGGTGGCTACGCCTGAACTCCGACCAGCCGGTCGGTGACCTGATTGCCGACACTGCCCTCGCCGCGATCCGCTACTCCCGTGCGACTCCGACGGTGAAGGCATTTCTGCGTAGCTTCGCCGACGACCTGTATGAGCGCACCCGCGCCGGACTCGTCGCCGCTGGGATCCTGCGCCACACCGCCCGCCGCCGCCTCGGCGGCCTGGTCCGCGCCGACGCCTACCTCGCCACCGACACCAAATGGGCCGTCATCGCCCGCGCCCGCCTGCGCTACCTCGCCGCCGGCCGCGAACAACCGGACAACCACACCGCCGCCCTCGCCGGACTCGTCGCCGTCCTCGGCCTCGCCGACCACCTCTACCTCGACGACGACACCGCCACCCTCACCGCCCATCTGAAGACCATCGCCGCCCAGCACCACCGCCCCGTCCGGGAAATCACCGCCGCCGTCGACGCCGCGATCGGTGACCTCGCCACCGCCACCTACCGATAATCCGCCGAGAGGGACGACAACACCGTGGACTCCAGCATTCGTATCCGCGCAGCCCGCTGGACAGACAGACAGACCGTCGCCGCGTTGATCACCGACACGCTGCACCCCAGCCCGCTCGCCGGCTGGCTGGTACCGGACGCGGCGCAGCGCCGCCGGGTGCTGACCGACGTCGTCGCGGTGTGGGTGGAACACGCGATGGTCTTCGGCGACGTACACCTCACCGACGACCTCACCGCCGCCATCGTCGGCTTTCACCGCTACCGACCGATCCCACCACCGGCCAACTACCCGACCCGCCTCGTGGAGGCCGCCGGAGCACACGCTGAGCGCTTCACCGCCCTTGAGGGCCTGATCGCACAGCAGCAGCCCACCGAACCGCACTACCACCTGGCGCTGCTCGCCGTATCCCCAACGCGGCAGAAGACCGGCTGCGGCAGCGCCCTGCTCAGCCATCACCGCGCCCGCCTCGACCGCATCGACCTGCCCTCCTGGACCACCGTCCCCGCCGAAGCGGAACGCCTGCTCACCCGCTACGGGTACACGCTTCGCCCGCCCCTCACCGTGCCGAACGGGCCGAGCCTGCACCCCATGCGCCGCAACCCACACCACGCCAGCAGAACCATGCCGACCAACTCCGCGCGCCCGATCGGTGACCGCTGGCATGACCAGCACGCCTAACCCGTCCACCGCATAGGACAGATCATGGCCTTCCCTAGCAGATACCCGCCCGACCTCGTTGACGCTGTCGTCCAGCGCGTCGCCGACGCCCGCATCGTCAAGGCCTACGGCGCCGTCACCACTGTCGCCCGCCAGATGGACCTCGATCCCCGCATCGTGCAGAAATGGGTCACCAAGGCCACGGCTCCGCAGGCGCAGCAGGCGGACCGAGGGGCGGACGGCACCGGACCGCGGCACGACTACCTGGTCCCCGGACTCCTGCGCTGCAAGTTCTGCCATCAAGCGGTGGCTCTGGCTGAGACGGCCGCCGCGGCACCGGCGTACCTCTGCGGAAACGACTGCTGGCCCAAGCCACTCGACGCCGTCGTCATCGCCGATCATGTCGGTCGAGCGGTCCTGCGACACGCGCCACGGATCGTCCCTCTCCCCGCAGGGACACCGGCACGCCCACACCTGGCCGCCATGCACGCTCACCGCATTCTGACCTGTGTCACCGTCGGCGCCGCCGCTCACGATATGACTCTGACCTGGCGCGCGGCACCGTTGGCCAGCCCAGACCGCTGGGAGACCGAACGCGCGAAGCGTGTCGCCGCCCGCGATCCCCTACGTGCCCGGCAACTCCTGCACGGCAGCCTCACTGGCATCGACCCCGCGACCGCCGCACCCCATGCGGTGCATGCCGAAGCTGGCACTCTTCTTGCCGCACTGAACCTGCGGCTCGGCGAGCTCGATACCGCCATTCGCTGGGCCGGGTACGCCCACCACAGCGCCAACCACCTGTACGGCCCCACGCACCGGCGCAGTCTGCACGCCCTGCACCTGTTCGCCGCCGCTCACCGCAGTGCCGGTCACCATCAGCGCGCGTACCACCTCTATCGGCAGCTCGGCGAGCACTTCGCGAGCAGCGACGGCCCACGCGGCCACCGCACCCTCGCCGTTCACGCCACAACAGCCCTCGTCCTGCACGACCTCGGCCACTGCCAAGCCGCCCAGGACCTCCTCGCCGACACCATCGCCACGCAGCGCCGTGAGTACCCCGGAAACCCCACCACCGCCCGCATGACCCACCACCTCGCCCGCATCCGACAGGACTGCGCCACCAAGGGTCACCGCCACGAGCACGGTGAGAGCTGACCACCGCCCTCGGCACCGACCGCGCCCCGTAGCAAGACCTGCGAAGGATCAAAGGAGGCCCACCCAATGCCCCTCCGTTCCGTCGGTGACCCACCACTCATCCCTAACCAGCAGTCTGGTACACCGCTGCCCAGCTCAGACCTGATCATCAGTACGTTTGGCGGCCGTCCGCGGGTTCTGCCAGAGGTTTGGACGGTGCCCCTTCACGCGGCGTCCCGGCTCGCCTCGCACCACGGCGAACAATGGGCAGCGGAGACGATTTCCCGCGATCCGGCCGCTGACGACCACGTGGTGGCTGCTGCCAAGAGATCGATCGACCGTCTCAACGCCACTCGCGTGGCTCTCATCGGGGAGATCGACTCTTGGGTTGAGCAGGTGATTCGGCCTCCGGGCGGGGCACCGTTGCACACCGAGACGATCGGCTCCGTGGTCGACCGCTTGGCCATCGCGTGGGTTCGGTGGAGGCGATTCTCGGAGACCGCCCAGTTGGGCCCGAGCGAAGTCGATCCCTCGGTAGCGCTCCAGCAGTACACCGAACTCACCGAAGCTTTCGACACCCTTGTGCTCGACATTCATGAAGGTCGCCGCCGCATTCCTCACTGGCGCACGCTCAAGAGCTATCGGGAGCCGCGATGAGGACCGCCGTCACCCTCAACGGCGCCGACAACGTCGGCAAGACCACGAACGCCCGCTGGTTGGCGTCGGCGATGCCAGATGTCGAGTTCACCGGGACAGTCGATCGGTGGGACCGGCGATGGGCCGAGGTGTCGCGACGAGACTTCAGTCAGTGGTGGTTCGTCGACAGCACCACCGACGAACACATCGACCTCGTTTTCCGCTCCCACGCCGCACGGTGTGCCGGCGGCGGCTCCTTGGCGTTGGAGGACCGCGGTTGGCCGATGCTTGTGGCGACCTGCGCGGCGACAGCAGCGGTCAAGAACGGCACATCCACCGCCGAGGCGCTCGCCCACGTTGAGGCCAGAGCACGCCACTACGCCCCCGCGCCACGCCGTGAGCTGCACCTACTGCTGCGCCACAGCGACCAGCCGGTAGCCGAGGCGCACCACGCCGTGGCACGCGAGCCTGTGCCGACCACCGAGCGCTACGTCGAGTACCAGCAGCGACTGGCCGAGGCGATCGATCTCCAAGTCGATGACGGGGAGTACCAGGCCATCGTGGTGCGCGGGCACCGCCCACTCCTCGACGTGCAGCGTGAAATCCGTGAGGCCCTGACGCAGCTCGACGTGCCCGTCGTTCCGCTGCCGCCAGACCGGATCCAGCACCTGTGGGTGCTCGCTGGTATGTCCGAGAGCGGCAAGAGCACGGTCGGCGAGTTGCTGCGCACGGAGCACACAGCCACCCGGCTGAAGATCGGCTACCTCATGCAGCTCTCCGCCGATCGGCTCGGGGTGGCCGATCCGTATCGCGAATGGGACGAGCTGACCCAGGCGCAGATGCTTACAGAAGAGATCCTTCGGTTCGCCGCGCTGAACCCGGGCTCGCACCGGATCAGCCTGGAGAGCGCGCACCGCTTCGAGGCCACAGCACACCTCCGCAGGATCTGGGGCGAGCGCTGCGAGATCGTGTTCCTCCGCCTCCCGGACAGGCTTCGCGCGCAGCGCGCCACCGAGACCATGGAGTCGCTCTCCGCCCGCGACGCGATCAAGCGAAGCCGGGGTGGAGACCGCATCGCGTCGATCGCCGACACGGTCACCGACAACGGCCACAGCCTCGCCGCGCTGAAGAGGGCGGTTACGGAAGTTGTTCACCGCAGGTCCGAGGTCAGGGTTCCACCGCGTGCGAACACGGCCATCCCGGAGGCGCTACAAGCGGTACTCGCGGAGTGCGTCGCCAGACTGACCGATTCTGAGACCGCGCTCGTCGCCGCCACGGGGAGCCTCGCCCATCAGGGCTGGCAATCCGGGTGGAGCGACATCGACCTCCTTGTCGTACGCGACACGCTGCCGCTGCACTGGCTTCAGACCAGGCGTGTCCCCCAGAGCGGACCGGCGGGGGAGAAGATCGCACTGTCGTCGTTCACCACCCGAGAGATGCTCGCCGGGTTGGTCCCACCCCGAGTACTGCACGCGGTGCGGCAGATAGCCCGCGATGGCTGCGGACTGCTCTACCGCCGAAGCGACCTCGTCCTCAACGCCTTCGACGCACCAGCCGACGACCGCGCCTCACGCAGCGAGCTGCCGCTCGTGGCGATGGTGCTGCGGCGACTCGCCGCGAAACCCGAGCCCGATATCCGCGCTGTCTACAAGCACGTCGTGCTGATCATGAAGATCATCCTGCGCGCCGACGGGATGAACCTCGACGCCAGCGAGGAGGTCCGTCTCGCCTTCACCACCAGCCATCCGGACACCGACATCGACCTCCCGGCGGTGACCGAGGTCAGTGACGACCGGTGGCGACAGGACGAATCCCTCTCCCACCGGGTCCGCGGAGCCGCCGCCAAGATCCTCGCCTACCACGACGCGCTCGGCTGCTCGGTCGCGTCCAACACGCCCCGGACGGAAGGATCCGATCTTCGATGACCACCGCCTTTGACGAGGTTCTGCACGCCGATCGGGTGACACGGCTCGGGGTAGGAGATACCGCTCGTCCGATCCGCGTCGTCCACGGCCTCGATGGCATCCGCACCGACGTCGCCGCTGAACAGGTCCTGGCGACGGGACGCAGCTTGTGGAAGCGATGGAGCGAGCACCCGGCGTATCGGCCGCACGATCTTCTCCTGGGCCTGGACGCCGGCGGCATCGTGCCGACAATCGCGGTGGCCTGGGCCAGCGGTAGCCAGTATCGGCTTGCCTGGAAGGTCAACCTCGACCTACCCGGGAAGCTCGTGTTCCACGAGCCGCATGCCCGGCGTCTCGAGGTCTTCGCCTACGGCGACTTCGAAGGACTGCGCGTCCTCATCGTGGACGACGAGATCACCACCGGACTCACTCTGGCCAATCTCGTCAAGGCGCTTCGCGCGGCCGGCGCCGACATCACCGGCGCGCTCTGCCTCGTCGAAGACACCGCTGGCGAGGGCCGACAGCTACTCGAACGCAATGGGGTCCCGCTGTGCGTACTGACAACGCTGTGACCCTCATCGAGGAACCGGTGCGCCACCGCGGCGGACGGTACCTCGTCCGACGCGAACAGGCACCGCTCGGCCGGCTCCTGCCGTATCGCCGGGCCAACGGACAGACCCCACCCCGGCGGACACGCCTCGATGCGGTTCGTGAGACCGGGTGGCGCGTCGACTTCGGTTCTCGCGGACTCGGTGACCTGCTGCTCGGCCTCGCCATGGCACAGGCGCTTCACGACGCCACACACGATCAGTTCGGAACGCTGGAGTACGCCGGCAGCCGGGCGGACCTGATCGCCCGGTGCACCCTTCCAGTCACGGTCACGGGCGGCGACGGGCACCAACTGGGCACGCTCGGCAGCGACAACGCCTTGGAATTCGACGCGGTACCGGAATCGCCTCCAACGCTGCTCGACCTCATCGACGCCGACGTTGTCGAGGTCCATGCGGCCCTGCCTATGCGCTACTACCTCGACATCGAGCAAACCCTCGGCATCAGGCTCCCCGCTTCCGATGACCCATGCCCCAGGTTCCGGGCGGCCGTCGCAGCCCCGGAACCACTCCACGTGGTCTTCGTGGCCACGACGAGTCGCCCCGACCGCAAGGACTACGGCATCGACAACTTCGGCGCCCTCGCCGAACACCTGTCGGCCCGCCACCCGGGTACCTGGCGCTTCAGCCTGGTGACACCACCGGGCCACCAGCCTCCGGCATCCGTAGGGCAGATTGAGGTGATTCACGAACCAACGGCGGTCGAGTGCATTGACCTGTTCGCCGCTGCCGAGCTGGTCATCGGCAACGACACCGGCCTGACCCATCTCGCCGCACTCACCATCCGAGCGGACGGCACCCAGCCGAATGTGGTCGGCCTCTACGGACGGCACGGCTACGCCAAGTGGATCACCGGATCAGCAGGCCACCACGCGGTGGCCACCCCGTTCTCGCACCTGATGTCGGTCGCCGACGCGTGTCCCGTGCGGGACCGCTACGACGACACGCTCTGGTCCACCGCGAGCGACCTTCGCGCCATCCCCGCCAAGGTCATAGCCAACTTCGCGGGGCAGTGCGCGGGCTGGTGGACTCGATGATCCGCTTCGGCCGCTACCGCCGCTTCACCATGAACCGCACCTTCCACCTCGACATCGGCGCACACCGCCTCTTCGCCAAGGTGAACCCGAACCCCGTGGAGGCTGCGGCCGAAGTCGCCGGGTACCACCGAATCCGCCACCACTACCGGCTACCGAGGCTGCATTCCCAACACCGCGTCGGGCACTGGACCCTCACCCTCTACGACCGCCACCAACCCGATCTTCCGGACACCGGCCTGCTCCTCGACGCTCTCACGTCCACCGGCCCCGGCAGCGCGGCCAACCTCGACTGCGGGCTCGACGCGATCCTCCAGCACTACCGCCGAACCATCGACGCGACCATCTGCCGAGTCCCGGCCTCACGCGCCAGCAGCAAGCTCTACCGCGACCGGGCCCAGCCTGGCGGCAGGCTGGACCACTACTACGGCCACAACCCGATAGTGCTCAAACTGACCGACGCCGACGGTCTCCGGCCCTCTGAGCTGCGGGAGACCACCCTCATGGTCAACGGACAGCCCCGACGGCTCGACCTTCCTGCCCTCGTCAGCGAGCTACGCGACGCCTTCCACCCGGACGAGCAGGTCTGGGCCGCGATGACACAGGGCGACCCCACCGACTTCAACATCGGCCTCGACGCCGACAACCAGCCCGTCTGGTTCGACTACGACACCGCAGGCCTCAATGCCCTCCCCGGCGAGATCGCCTGCTTCCTCTGGTACCAGAGACTGCACGGCGCCTGGCTCGTCGCTCACTACAACACCGACGCCTACGCCGATCACAGGAAGGCACTCGCCGAAGCTGTCGAGCCCACCGTACGGCTCAAGAGACTCTCCCACCGGGCCGTTGGCATCGACTACCAGCACCAACCATCGCCGGCCCGGCAGCAGGCCATCACCCGATACCTCACGACGCTCGCCCGGCCGCTCGCACGCTCCGCCGCCACCGACCTACTCACCTGGATACGCCCATACCTCGCTATGCGAATCCTCGCCGTCTACCCACTACAGCTCCTGGAACCCCGCGACGCCGCTCTGTCGCTGGGCCTACTCGCCGACCTCTACGCACCCGACGCCGACTTGGAGCAGATCCTCGGACTCACCACCCAGACGCCAGCGGAGCCGCCCTCATGAGCCGCCCCATCGCCGTCATCACCGGAGCAGGCACAGGCATCGGAGCGGCCATCGCCGCCCGTCTGTCAGCCGCCTTCGACCTCGTTCTGACCCACCGATACGACGACACCAACCTCGACGCGGTCGTCGAGGCCGCCCGCCGCCACGGCGCACAGACCCACACCGTCACCGGCGACCTGACCGCCGCTGACACCCAGACCGCACTTCGCGCCGCCATCGAGCAGCACGCCACCCAACTCGCCGTCCTGATCAGCAACGCCGGCGCGTACCCCCGCATCCCGTGGAGCCGGACGGACCTCAACGTCCTTCGCGACCAGCTCGAACTCAACCTCGTCACGCACGCCACCGTCATCCGCGCCGCCACACCGGCCTTCATCAGCAACAACTACGGCCGCATCGTCGCCGTCTCCTCAGTCATGACCCAACTCGGACGCATCGACCTCGCCGGCTACATCGCGGCGAAAAGCGGCCTGGAAGGACTCGTCCGCGCTCTCGCCCGCGAACTCGGCCCCCACAACATCACCGTCAATACCGTGCGGCCCGGCTCGATAGAGGTCCCCGCAGAGCACAGCGTCGTACCCGATCACGAGGCCATGGTCCGACGCCAGCTCGACCGACAGTGCATCAAACGGCGCGGCCAACCCTCGGACGTCGCCACCGCCATCGCCTTCCTGGCCACCCCGGAAGCGGGATTCATCACCGGCCAAGCGATCAACGTCGACGGCGGCTGGCACTTGTCATGACCGTCTTCTGGATCCGCCACGGCACCAGCCTCGACGGAATCACCCGCCCCCACGCCCATGCCCGCCCCGAGACGCCTCTCACCGCGCGCGGCGCTGCACAGATTGCCGCTACCGCCCACGCACTTCGTGACCGCGGTGTCCGGCCTGCAATCGTGTTGACCAGCCCGCATCCGCGCGCCGCCACAAGCGCCGAGATCCTGGCTGCGCTGCTCGGCGTGCCGCTCGCCGCTCCCAATCCGCTGTACGCCGAGTGGCGCGCCCCCGACTGCGTCCTCGGCAAAGGACCGGACGACTACCCAGCCGAGTACCACAGCTGGCGCACGCACCGGCTCCGCGACCCTGGCTCGGCCCTGGCCGGCGGCGAGAGCCTTACAGCGCTTTACGAACGGGCAGCGGCTGCCTCGGCGATCCTCGGACACTCGGGTGAAGGGTCCACAGCATTGATCGTCTCGCACCGAATGCTCATCGGCGCGGTCGCAGCGATCACCGCCGGAGCAAGCCGCCCCCAGGACGTGTTCCAAGCCGCACGCCGCTTCACGCTCGCACCGGCAGGGGTCTGGCCCGCCTTAGCTGAACTCCGATAGCAATGCATCGGCGTTCGCGAGGATGAACTCCTTCAGGGCCTCAGGCTTCAGGTCCACCTCAGGAAGGCGGTCGACGGCCACTCGGTCCAGGGCATAGCCGCCACGGCCCGGATCAGTGAACTCCGCACCCGTACGAGCGCTCGCGTCTACCCGGGCAAGCCGGCAGGAGACGAAGTGCTGTACGGACACCCCCTCGCCCGACGGCGAGCTGACCAAGAACACCTGGCTGAGCCGCTCTGCCTCCGCGCCCAACTCCTCCCGCAACTCACGCCGAAGGGCTGCGTCGAGGGATGCGTCCGTAGGTTCAAGGCCTCCACCGGGCGCGGTCCAGTAAGGGGCTTGGCCGGGCTTCGTCCTCTTGATTAACAAGAGCTGATCGCGTTCGTCCCACAGGATCGCTCGTACCGACCGACGCAGAACCTCACGCATGTAGACCCCTATCAACAGCTAACACGGCCTAGGCCAGTCGAAGCTACACCCGCACGGCAACTCACGATCGGTCACTAGGAGGATTCGGAGAGTGCGCTTGATCGACTAGCCTCTCTTGGCTGTGGGGGCAATGTCTAGCGATGTCCGGCTTCAAGCAGAGCAGCGGGCCCGGGTCCTGATCGATCGGCAGCTTCGAGATGCCGGCTGGCTCGTGCAAGACGGCTCGAAACGAACCTCTTCGCGGGCGCGGGTGTGGCCGTTCGTGAGGCGATCATGGCGAAGGATCACGGCCGGTTCGACTGCCTCCTGCATGTCGACCAGCGGGTCGCCGGGTGATCGAGGCCAAGCCGGAGGGAACCCCGCTGTCAGAGGTGGAGTGGCAGTCGGCCATGTACGCCGAGGGCCTTCCTCTCGCGGTGCGGCTGAAGGCGCTGACCCGCGACGGACGGCTGCCGTTCGTGTTCGAAGCCAGTGGCTCGAAACCCACCTCACCAACGGCTACGACCCCCAGCCCCGGGCCCGCCGTGACCGCTGTTCGGTCCGCAGCCAGCCCAGAACGGTCCGCGCCAGCGAGACCGCTTCGGTTCAGCTCCTCGAACGGCTCGCTGGTGGTGTCCCGCTTCAGCAGGCCCAGCGAGCTCAGGCCCTGTCGAAGGGGCATAGATCGCTGGCGCCCTTCGGGCGTCCGCTGCCCGATTTCAGGGGCTGGCTGGAAGGGCATCGTGGTTTCGGCGCGGCGCCGTGTACAGCGCGGTGACGTAATTGTCGGTCGCCGTCCCACCGGGTTGGCGGGCGACCACCTCGGCGACGCCGTCGAGGAACGCCTCCCGCTGGTCAGTGCTCAACTCGCGTACGTTCGGGAAGGTCCCCCACAGCCCGCGTGCGCCGTGCGGGGTCAGCTGGTGTTCCCAGCGGATCATCTCGACCTGGACGGGGCCGAACCAGTTACCTGCCTGCAGTTCCGCCGTGCGCTCGGCGACCCGCAGTGGGGCTGGCACACCGACGGGGCCGCGCCCCTGCCCCGGTAGCCATCGTCGGTACACCGCGTCCAGTTCAGTGTGCCAGGGCGGGCTGCGGTCGGGGTCACCGAACACCGTCCACCACACCGCCAGCCCTCCGCCCGGCCGGACGAAGCGGGCCAGCCGTCGCACCGCTGCATCCTTGTTCAGCCAAGGCGGTGGCGCAGACCGCCAGGTCGAAGGTGTCGTCGGGCAGCGGCACGGTGGTGAAGTCGCCCTCGACGACGGTCACGTCGTGGCCGGCCAGGTTCGTTAGCAGCCGGGCCGCCAGCCGGCCACCGAGTTCCACCGCCAGCACCGACGCACCGGCGTCCACGAGAGGACGGGTCACCTGCCCGGTTCCAGGTCCGATCTCCAGGACGCGCGCACCCGTTCGCAGCCCGCACTCGGCAAGCACCTCGTACACCCTTGGCGGGTATCCCGGCCGGGCCGCCTGGTAGTTGTCCGGGTCCTCGTCGAAGCTGCCCCGCCGGCTCAGCCGCTGGTCGTCACCGCTCACGTCGCGAGCGTATTCGCCCAGGTGACCGGGTCGGGCGTGGCCGCACGCGGTCGTCCGCTGCCGCTTCGATGGAGGTGGGTTTCACCCCGCCTTGCGGCGCTTCCGGTTGATCTTCTTGGCGACAGCATCGGCGGCGTCCTGGTGCATCCGCTTGGTGACACTCTGGTAGGTGTCGCGGGTCAGGGTCGTGGTGGAGTGGCCGAGTTGCTCGGAGACGACCTTGATGTCGACGCCGGCGTCGAGGGCGATGGTGGCGGCGCTGTGGCGCAGGTCGTGCAGCCGGATCGGGGGCATCCGGCTTTGCGGACGAGTTTGCGGAACCGTTGGGTGACGGCGTTGGGGTGCCACGGCTTGCCGTCGGGCCGCGCGGGGGTGTTTACCACCAGCGGCGTCTGACCTTGATCTCGCGTACGGGTATCTCGGAGGGGTGTAGGGGGCGTTCGACGACGGGGCGCATCGTGTGGGGTGTGATGCGATCGCGTTCGTGTTCCTCGGCGAACCGGGCGGCCTGTTCGTGTTCGCCGAGGGTGTCCAGGGCCTTGAGGATGTCGGTTACGAGGATGTCGAGGCGGTGGGTTTCTGCTTCGGCGGCGAGGAACCGTTCGTGGTGGGTGACTGCCCGGTGACCGCACCACTGGCGTAGTAGTTCGTGACGGGGCCGGTCGTGGCGGCGGTACCAGTCGTACTCCCATTCCGGTGTGGTCGACCGGTTGTCGCGGCCGACGCGGTGCTCATCGCCGAACTTGCATTTGTGGCGGGACTGGGCTTCCTGCTCGATGACGAGGTCGAGGACCTGGGTCGGATGGGCATGGCACGCGGCCTCGACCAGGTGGAGGGTGCCGGCCGGGGACAGGATGGTCCGGCCGTCGTGGTCGAACCATTGGGCCGAGGCGAGGATGTCGTCGACCGGGCCGTCGACGATCTCGCTCAGCCGGGCCCTGTCGTGGATGTCGGTGGCGCATGACACCGGGGACCAGAGCAGTTCGGCTACGTCTTCGCTGATCAGGAGGCCGAAGATCTCCTCGACGCAGGCTTCCTCTGTGTGATCGAGGCTCAGGTCGTCGATGCGTTGCCAGTTCGCCATCAGCGCGTCGAAGGTCCCGACCTCGCTCCACGGCACCCGCAGCCGCGACCCGGGGACCTTCTCCACCCGTTCGTCGGGGTCGTCGAGGAATCTGATCTCGAGGCGGGCGCTGGTCTTCTTCGGCTCGACGGCCAGGATGCGGACGCGTTCGGACGGTCCGTGGTCCGACTGCCGGTACGCCCATTCGTCGCCGACGGTGAAGCGGGCGGGGTCGATTCTCATCCAGCCGTCCTCGGGTAAGCGTCGCCTGTTGCGTGGTACCGGGTCGTGCTGGCGGTTCGCGCCGCGATGGCGGCAGGTCCCGGCGCAGGCTCCTGCACATCCGGCCGGAGTGTGGTGACGGTTGAGGTGGACGCACTTCAGGCGCCGCGGTCGAGCAGCCCGTGGTGCCACGATTCGGCCTGTCGGCGGATGCCGGCGTGGGCCTGCCGGTCATGATCAGGGCGGCGCTCCTTGCGTGGCCCGTGAGGGCTCCAGCCATTGAGGAACGGGCGCAGGTCCTCGGGCCCGGGTTCGAGGTTGTAGTCGATGTCAGCCAGCACACGGGGACTGCGGATGGGGTCGATCCGGTCGGCGGCGGCCCTGCCCCACGCGACCCAACTGGCGAGGGACCCGCCGGCGCCGGTGCGCCCCTCGGCCGTTTGTTCAAGGGCGGTGCAGAACGCGCGGATGTCAGCTGCGGTGGTCCACGCCTGGTAGGCATTGCGGAAGGTTTCCGCGCGGATCTTTTCGGCGGCCCGGACGCGGGCGTCGGCCATCGCGGCGTGCCATTGCGCGAGGGTAGCCTCCTCCTGCCGTCTGCGCTCGGCCGCTGCTTCCTCCTGCCGCCGCCGGTGTTCGGCCGCGGCCTTCTCCCGCGCGACTTCGGCTGCCCGCCGTTGCCGTTCGTCGGCGGTGACGCCAGCCTCGAACCCTTGGATGATCTGCGCGACGCGTTGTTCCAGACGTACGCGTGCGGTGTCGGTCCAGGTGTCCCGGTTGTCGTGTCCGGCCCGGGCGATTTCCAAGCGGAGCCTGCCGGAGTCGACGACGTCGAACTCCGCGGGTTTCATCCACGGCCGCAGGCGCAGCACCTTCAGCTCCTCGGCGGTGGGTTCATGCGGGACCTGGTCACGTTCCTCGGTCACGGTGACCGTGCGTCGAACCTGCCCGGCCTGGAGGAACACCCGCGGGTGTTTCGCCTTGGTGTTGACCCCGAGCCGGTGCCCACGCCGGGCCGCCTCGCCGGCGAGCTGCCGGATCAGCAGCAACGCCCGGGGCAGTGAGTCCGGGCTGACGGCGAGGTTGGTCGGATCGGCTTCGAGAGCGCTGAACGCCAGATGCGGGTCGGTGGTGACACGTCGGGTGTTGAGCCGGATCCGGTTCCAGTCGGTCTCGTCCGGACCGGCGTCGGTGTACAGGCGGATGACGATGTCTCCGGCGTCACGGCCAGTGTGGCGCAGATGGTGACCCGATGGCACAAGTCCCTGCTGCTTGAACGCGTAAATGATCCGGCGGTACCGGGCCCGCGTTCCACTATCGGGACTCTCGATACGGACCATGCCGCCCTCGCGCTGCAGGCGGTCGAGCAGTTCGCGAGCCGATCGCAGCAGGTCCTCCGACGAAGCGCCGCCGGCGATGCCGCCAGGTGCCGGCGTCTCGGACCGCGGGCGGGAAGCACGGTGGTCGGGATGATCGGGATGGTGACCATGCTCAAGGTGGAAGCGACCGGCATCGGTCGAGCACGCCCTCCACACCCCTGCCTTGCGTGTCACCGTCACCAAGCCCCGGTCCTGGAGCGCACGCGCCGACCGCCGGTACTCGACGCCGCCCGGGCCGCTGAGGTCATCACCGCCGTGGATCCGGCGAAGCAGGTCGAGCTGCCGCTCATTGAGCGAATCCCATCGCTGCACCACCCGACAGTAAGGGGCACGGCGTACTCGATGGAGTTGGACACGGCCGTAGACGGCAGCCCGGTCCGGAAGAACGAACCGAACTGTCGGCTCCGCCTGAAGCTGACCCGTGGTTTCGGAACCCGCCCGAACGGAGGGGCCAAGGTTGAACCCGCGCTGACACCGATCAGGTTCCGGCTGTCAGCGAACTACGAGGCTGGTAGGCGGGTGGCCCCTCGACTCTTTCGGCCGGGAGAAGCGGGCGGGCTCGTCGTGCGCGATCAGGCTGTGTGGTGTGATGAGCGGTGCAACGCTGGGGCTCCCTAAGCTAGACCGATCCCGGCGCAACCCGTTGCCCAGATCTCGGGGGAGCCTCAAACTCAGTGGGAGGAGCGCCGCCTTGACGGAAGTAATCGACGTCGCGGACAAGTGGGTTTACGTCGTCACGGACATTGAGGTCGACGGCCCGTGGCCGGGGCCCAACTCGATGAGGTCGTTCGCTTCCGTCGCTGTGACCTGCAACGGCGAGGAGCGCGGCACCTTCGAGGCCGTCCTCGAACCTCTCCCAGGTGCGGCTCCGAACCCTGACACGTATGCATGGTTCCAGACCCAACCCGAGGCGTGGGCCGCAGCAACGACCAATCCCCAACCCGTTCACGAGGTGATGACGCAGTTCGCCAAGTGGGTTCGCGCCCTGCCGAAACCGCGCATCTTTGCCGCCTCCCCGATCGCCTCCGACGGCGGCTGGATCGACTACTATCTCCGGCGCTTCACCCGCTACGGCTTGATTCAGGGCCCCTATGAAGAGGACGTTCTCTTCAACGGTCCTGGCCTGTGCCTGCGCAGCTACGCCGCAGCTGTGACGGGCCGTCCGGTAGCCGACGTGTCACCTCAGACCTTGCCTTCAGAATGGTTCGGCAACATTGCGCACACCCACCGCGCGATCGA
The DNA here is from genome assembly GCF_001029515.1 of Micromonospora sp. RV43. Lineage (NCBI taxonomy): Bacteria > Bacillati > Actinomycetota > Actinomycetes > Micromonosporales > Micromonosporaceae > Micromonospora > Micromonospora sp. RV43. Next base: position 27,866 of record NZ_LEKG01000094.1, read on the forward strand.
TGATGCGCGTGGTTACGCGCATTTGCTTGGCGTGCTGTTCAGGCGAGCGCGGACGCTCCAGTCGTCCGCTTGTTAATTAACACCGCGACAAGCTACACGCCCGCCGGGGCCGCTGCGGCGTAGTCGCGTAGAGGGAGCGGGGGCAGTTGGGTCTGGAACAGCCGCCGCCCGTGGCCCTCCACGCTTCGCCCCTATATCTGACCACATTTAGGGGTGGTTGCTGACCTTGAGATGAGCGCCGTTCGTCATCAGGCCGAACGCATCCCTAGGGCCTGTCCTGTCGATCATGGAAGCCAGATGATGGCGGCGATGAGGATCAGGCTGGCTCGGTAGAGGGATGCGCGTTTGGCGTAGCGGGTGGCCAGGTCACGCCATTGCTTGAGTCGGTTGAA
>NZ_LEKG01000095.1:0-27647 GCF_001029515.1 Micromonospora sp. RV43
CCCTCCCGCCCGACCGCCCTCTCGTCGATCTTGGAGTTGTGGCGCCTCAGATGCCCGCTTAGCGGCTTACACGAGGTGCCACACCTCCAAGATCGACGGGAGATGCCGCCGAGGATGGCCCGGCGAACGGGTATGGGCCCCCAAGGTGCACGCCTGAACGCCGCAACTCCCAGCCCGTTGATCTTGCGGTTGTGGCCCCGGCAAGAGCCATAAATCCGGCACCGAGAGGGCCGCGACTGCAAGATCAGCGAGACGGCGGCGAGGGGGTAAGGGTGGGGTTGGCGTGGATCAAGGTCGTGGCTCCGGCGGACAACGGGGCCAGGAGCCACTTCAGGGGCTGCTCGTCCTCGGTCGGGTCGATCACCAGGCGGTCGCCCGGGTGCAGGTCGAGCTGGGTGGCGATCTCGGCGGCCAGGCGGCGCCACGCGCCGAAGCTGGTGCCGTCCGGCGTGGCCGGGTCGGACGGGTCGACGGCTGTGTAGTCCGGCGGGTCGGTCGGGTGCCGCAGCACCTCGGCGGACCAGTCCAGCCAGCCCGGCGGCAGCTCGGCGAGCGGGTCCGGCCCGGTGCCCACCAGATAGCGGTGCGTCCCCTCGGGCACATCCTCCAACCAGTCGTCGAGGCGTTCCGGGGTCACGAACACCGCGTCGTACGGCCGGTCCGCGCCCGGTTCCAGCACCGGCAGCCCGGCCAGCGCGCGGGGCCGGAACGAGACCGTCAACCCGACCGACCAGGCCCCGAGCAGCACCGCGGCGGTACGCCAGTGCGGCGGCAGGAGCACCGCCACCCGGTCACCGGGGCGCAGTCCGCACCCGTCGCGCAGCAGCCCGGCGCTGCGGGCGGTCCACTCGCCGAGCTGCGCGGCGGTGAGGTCGGTGCGTTCCCCGGTCGCGTCGTCGTGGTAGCTGAGCAGCGGGTATCCGACCGCGTCGGGCGTGACGGCGACGGTTGCCTGGTGGGCCATGCGCGGGACTCCTGTCTGCCGGTCCGCCCACCCTAACCGTCCGAGCCGCCCGTCCGGCGCAGCCGAAGCAGCCCGGGTCAGCGCGCGGGCAGTTCGGGACCGCCGTCGAGCAGCGGGGCCAGCAGGTCGCCCTGCTTCTCCACCCGCTTGAGCACCTCACCCGCCGTGTACGGCCGCGTCGACGGCCGTTTCCCCGTCGCCCCGGCCTGGACCTCGTCCCAGGTCAGCGGCGTCGACACCGACGGCACCGGCTGGGCCCGCAGCGAGTACGGCGCCACAGTCGTCTTCGCCGCGTTGTTCTGACTCCAGTCGATGAAGATCTTGCCGGGGCGCAGGTTCTTCGCCATCTTCGACACGACCAGCTTCGGGTGTGCCTGCTCCAGCTCCTGCGCGATGCGCTTGGCGTAGTCGGAGACGACCTCGGCGTCCTGCGTACCGGCGATCGGGCAGCAGAGCTGCATGCCCTTCTTCCCCGACGTCTTCGGGAACGAGGAAATCCCGTCGTCGGCCAGCCGGTCGCGCATCAGCAGCGCCACCCGGCAGCACTGCTTGAGCGCGGCCGGGGCGCCCGGGTCCAGGTCGACCACCATCATGTCCGGGTGGGCGCCGATCTTCCACTGCGGAGTGTGCAGCTCAAGCGCGGCCAGGTTGGCCAGCCACACGAGTGTGGGCAGCTCGTCGCAGACCACGTAGTCGATGGTCTCCCGCCCCTTCGTCGACCCGGGGGCGGGCAGGTTCTCGGTGCGTACCCAACCGGGGGTCGCGGCGGGTGCGTTCTTCTCGAAGAACGAGCCGCCGTCGACGCCGTTGGGGAACCGGATCCGGGTCAGCGCGCGGTCGCGCAGGTGCGGCAGCAGCACCGGGGCGATCCGGGTGTAGTAGTCGATCACCTCGCCCTTGGTGAACCCGACCTTCGGGAACAGCACCTTGTCCAGGTTGGACAGCTCCAGTGAGCGCCCCTCGACCTCGACCTTCAACCGCTCAGAGGGCATCGTCGACCTCCTCGGGCGGCTTGTCCGGGCGCAGGCGCAGGATGCGCGGGAAACGCAGCCGGCCGTCCGGCGTGCGCTGGCCGTACTTGACCTCCACCACGAGCCGGGGAGTTACCCAGATCGCGCCCCGGGCATCCTCGCGCGGCACGCCGGCCGCGAACGGCGAGTCGGTGGAGCACAGTGGTTCCAGCTCGCGCAGCAGTTCCCGTTCGATGGCCGCGCCGATCCCGCCGCCGACCCGCCCCCGGTAGACCAGCCGTCCGTCCGGGCCGGGCACGCCGACCAGCAGGCCACCGACGCGCCGCGCGCCGGGCCGCCAGCCGCCGACCACGAAGTCGGCGGTGACCTCCAGCTTGACCTTCACCCAGTCCGGCGAGCGCACGCCGGGCCGGTAGAGCGAGTCGACCCGCTTGGCCATCACCCCTTCCAGCCCGTGCTCGCCGGCCGCCGCGTAGGTGGCCGGGCCGTCGCCGAAGACCGGCGGCACCGCCCACCGGGCGGCGCCGAGCCCGAGCGACTCCAGCGCCGCCCGCCGCTCCCGCCACGGCCGGGCGGTCAGGTCGACGCCGTCGAGCCGCAACAGGTCGAAGATCATGTACGTGACGGGTACTGTCGCCGCCAGCCGCGCCGCCTTGGCCGGGTTGCGGACGTGCATCCGCTCGGCGAGCGCGGTGAACGAGGGCTGCCCGTCGGTGAAGAGGACGACCTCGCCGTCGAGCAGCGCGTCGCCGACCTGCTCGGCCAGGTTGAGCAGTTCCGGGTACGCGGTGGTGATCTCGACGCCGGAGCGGGCGTAGAAGTGCCTGTCGCCGCGCGAGATGTCGGCGAGCGCGCGGACGCCGTCCCATTTGAACTCGTACGACCAGGCGGCGCCGGCCGGGAGCTGCCCGGTCGTCGCGAGCATCGGCTTCAACGGCGCGCCGGGCACCTCCTGACTGTAGTTGCGCACGGAAGCGCGTGCGTCCCGTTCGATCGTTTGCGATTCTGGTTGTCAACCGGGGAGAGGAGCGCGGGAATGCGGGCGATCTGGAAAGGAGCGGTGTCGTTCGGCCTGGTGTCGATCGGGGTGAAGGTCTACTCGGCCACCGAGGAGAAGGACATCCGTTTCCACCAGGTGCACCGTGAGGACGGCGGCCGGATCCGCTACAAGCGCACCTGCTCGGTCTGCGGCGAGGAGGTCACCTACGACGACATCGCCAAGGGGTACGACATCGGCGGCGGCGAGATGGTGATCCTCACCGACGAGGACTTCGCCGACCTGCCGTTGAGCACGTCGCACGCGATCGACGTGCTGGAGTTCGTACCGGCCGAGCAGGTCGACCCGATCCTCTACAACAAGGCGTACTTCCTGGAGCCGGAGGGCTCGGCGACCAAGCCGTACGTGCTGCTGCGTGACGCGCTGTCCGACTCGGAGCGGGTGGCGATCGTCAAGGTGGCGCTGCGCCAGCGGGAGCAGTTGGCCACGCTGCGCGTCCGCGAGGGCGTGCTGCTGCTCAACACCATGCTGTGGCCGGACGAGATCCGCCGGCCCGACTTCGGTTTCCTGGACGAGGACCTGAAGGTACGCCCGCCGGAGCTGGCGATGGCCAGCTCGCTGATCGACTCGATGGCCGGGGAGTTCGAGCCGGACGCGTTCACCGACGACTACCGGGCCGCGTTGCAGGAGGTCATCGACGCGAAGGTCGAGGGCCGCGAGGTGGTGCAGCCGGAGGAGGAAGAGGCCGCTCCGGCCGCCGCCGTGGACCTGATGGCCGCGCTGAAGGCGTCGGTGGAGCGGGCCCGGGCGGCCCGGGGCGAGGCGCCGTCCGGTGGCGGCGCCGAGCCGACGCCGATCTCGTCGGCCCGCTCGGCGAAGAAGGCCGCGAAGAAGGCGCCGGCGAAGAAGGCCGAACCGGCGAAGAAGACCACTGCCAAGAAGCCGCCCGCGAAGAAGACGGCGGCGAAGAAGGCCGAACCGGCCAAGAAGACCGCCGCCAAGAAGACGCCCGCGAAGAAGAAGACCGCCTGACGCGTACGGCGATCGCCCCGCCCCCGGTGGCGGGCGGGGCTCCGCCGTTCAGCCGCGGCCGAGCTTCTCGGTGGGGGTGACGCGGACGATGACGCGCTCCTCGCCGGGGCGGCGCCAGGGGTAGGTGTCCTGGCCGAGGTACTTCTTCGCCATCCGGTCGATGTGCTCGTCGGCGCCTTCGGTGACGAACTCGACGGTGCCCTTGATCCAGAGCGTGCGGAAGTCGTCGGCCTTGTCCGCCACCGACACCGCGACCACCGGGTTGCGGGACATGTTCAGGTACTTCTGCCGGCCCTTGGCCGTGTTGAACACGATGTGCTCGCCGTCGGTGTCTACCCAGACCGGGGTGACGTGCGGGGTGCCGTCGGCCTCGATCGTCGCCACGTGCGCGAGCTGCGGCTCGCCGAGCAGGGCCAGGTCTTCTTCGCTGAGGATCGCCATGGTCGGAACGTACCCCGTGCGGTGCCCCCGTATCGGGCATCGTGTCCGGATCGTGGCGGCCGTAGGGGCACGCTGGGGCTCCGGGCGGGTACCGTGTGCGCTGGCCTCGGCGGCGGCCCGCCGGGGGCGCACCCACCCACCCTGCAGGGAGTCGACGTGAGCGAGCGTGTGGAGAACCGGTCGGCGGGCCAGGCCCCGGCCACCAAGGCACAGCGGCGGCTGGCCGCCCAGCTGGCCGAGAAGAAGGCAGCCGAGGCGCGTCGCCGCCGGCAGTCGATCCTCGGCGCGGCGGTCGGCGTGCTCGCGGTGGTGGCCCTGGTCGGCGGTCTGGTCTGGCTGAACAGCGGGGACGACGACAAGACGTCCACCGCCGGCTCCTCGGCCAGCCCCACCGCGCCGGCCGAGCCCACCGCGGCGCCCGCTCCGGAGCTGCCCGCCGGTTTCGACCCGGCGCTGAAGACCAAGCCGACAGTGCAGGCCGGTACCGGCGAGCTGAAGAAGCTCACCGTCACCACCCTGGTCAAGGGCACCGGCCCGGCGGTGAAGGCCGGGCAGAACATCACCACGAACTACGTGGGCGTGTTCTACAAGGACGGCAAGCAGTTCGACGCGTCCTGGGACAGCGGCCAGCCGGCCACCTTCCAGATCGGCGTGGGCCAGGTCATCAAGGGCTGGGACCAGGGCCTGGTCGGCGTGCCGGTGGGCAGCCGGGTCCAGCTGGACCTCCCGGCCGAGCTGGCGTACGGCAACGACGCCGCGGGCGGCCGTCCGGCCGGGCCGCTGCGCTTCGTCGTCGACGTGCTGGCTGCGCAGTAGATCACTCCGGGCTTCCGTCCGGTCACCCAGCGGCAGTAGGTTCATGGTCACCACGGGCGGCACGTTCGCCCGTGGTGATCTGCCCACCGACGCGGAGGTGCACGTGGCGGCGCTGGACGAGTCCGGGGTGACCCGGCAGATGTGGACGCTCTACGAGCCGGTCCACGCGGTGACCTACTTCCACCCCCGGGCCCGGGCCGCGTTCGAGGCGGTCGGGCTGCGGGGCTACTGGCGCGGCTACTTCGCCGGTCGGGCCGCGCCGCTCGGGCCGGTCGACGCGCCGACCGTCACGGCCTCCTTCTTCAGCTTCGCGCCGGCCATGGTGGCTCGCGCGCTGCCCTCGGTGTGGCGCCTGGCCACCCCGGAGGAGACGCTGCGGGCCCGGCTCACCGGTGGCGTGCAGGCGCTCGCCGAGTTCACCTACGAGCTGCCCGAGTCGCACCTGGTCGAGGCCGCCGACCTGCTGGAGGAGGCGGCCGGCCGGGTGGACGTCGCGGGCCGGGTGCTCGGCGCGGTCAACGCCGCGCTGCCCCGGGGCGAGTACCCGCTGGCCCGGCTCTGGCAGGCCGCCACCACGCTGCGCGAGCACCGCGGCGACGGCCACGTGGCGGCGCTGGTGACGACCGGGCTGGAACCGGTCGAGGTGGTGGCCTGGCGGTGCCGGGTCGACCAGTCCCGCGAGTTCCACCAGCCGGCCCGGGGCTGGACCGACGAGCAGTGGACCGCCGCCGAGCAGCGCCTGGTGGACAAGGGCTGGCTGACCGCCGACCTGAACCCCACGCCGTACGCCACGGAGACGTTCCGCGTGGTCGAGGAGGCCACCGACCGGGCCGCCGCGGGTCCGTGGCGGGCGCTGGGCGCGGAGCGTACCGGCCGGCTGCGGGAGCTGCTGGAGCCGATCGCGACGCGCTGCCGCACGATCATCCCGGCCAAGGCCCCGATCGGCCTTCCGGCTCAGCGTTCGGCCGGAGCGGCGCTGCCACGGTGAGTCCGGCCGCCGGCTGGGGCAGGATGGTCGGCGTGGTGGACGCGGTGCTCTTCGACCTGGACGGCGTGATCGTGGACTCCGAGCCGGTGTGGGAGGAGGTCCGGCGGGCGTACGTGGCCGAGCACGGCGGCGTCTGGCAGCCGGACACGCAGCGCCGGCTGATGGGCATGAGCACCGCCGAGTGGGCCGAATACCTCAGCGGTGAGCTGGGCGTCGACAGGTCGGCCGAGCAGGTCGCCACCGAGGTGGTGACCGAGATGGCCCGGCGGTACGCGCAGCACGTACCGCTGATCGACGGCGCGGAGGCGGTCGTGCGCCGCATCGCCGCGCGGTGGCCGCTGGGGCTGGCCAGTTCCTCACCGACCCGGCTGATCGCGGCGGCGCTGGACGCGACGGGCCTGGCCGGCGCGTTCGGCGCGACGCTGTCGACCGAGGAGACCGCCCGGGGCAAGCCCGCCCCCGACGTGTGGCTCGCGGTGGCGCATCGGCTGGGCGTCGACCCGGCCCGGTGCGTGGCGGTGGAGGACTCGTCGAACGGGGTCCGCTCGGCGGCCGCCGCCGGGTGCCGCGTGGTGGCGGTGCCGCACGCGTCGTACCCGCTCGACCCGGACGCCGAGGCGCTCGCGGCCGTGCTGCTCCCCTCGATCGGCGCGCTCACGCCCGAGGTGGTGGCGGGGATCGACTGAACCACCCACCCGCCGCCGCCACCCGGCCTACGGTCGGTGACATGAGGGCTGTGGTGTACGAGGGGCCGCACGAGGTGGCCGTCAACGAGGTCGACGACCCCCGGATCGAGGATCCGAACGACGTGGTCGTCCAGGTCACGACGACCGCGATCTGCGGTTCGGACCTGCACATGTACGAGGGACGGACGGCCGCCGAGCCGGGCATCGTGTTCGGCCACGAGAACATGGGCGTGATCGTCGAGACCGGGCCGGGCGTGACGAGCCTGCGCGTGGGCGACCGGGTCTCGATGCCGTTCAACGTGGCGTGCGGGTTCTGCCGCAACTGCCGGGAGCAGCGCACCGGTTTCTGCCTGACGGTGAACCCGGGCTTCGCCGGCGGCGCGTACGGCTATGTGTCGATGGGGCCGTACCGGGGTGGGCAGGCCGAGTACCTGCGGGTGCCGTTCGCCGACTTCAACTGCCTGAAGCTGCCGCCGGGCACCGAACACGAGAACGACTACGCGATGCTCGCCGACATCTTCCCGACCGGCTACCACGGTGTGGCGATGACCGGGCTGCGGCCGGGCGAGAACCTGACAGTGATGGGCGGCGGGCCGGTCGGGCTGATGGCCGCGTACTCGGCGGTGCTGATCGGGGCGTCCGAGGTGTTCGTGGTGGACCGGGTGCCGGACCGGCTGCGGCTGGCCGAGTCGATCGGCGCCACAGCGATCGACTTCAGCGCGGGCGACCCGGTCGAGCAGATCCGGGACCGGACCGACGGGGTGGGGACCGATCACGGCGTGGACGCGGTGGGATACCAGGCGTCCGCGCCCAGCGGCGAGGAGCAGCCGGCGCTGGTGCTGAACACGCTCGTGGAGGTGGTGCGCGCGACCGGGGCGATCAGTGTGGTCGGGCTCTACCTCTCGGCGGACCCGGGTGCCCCGGACGAGCACTCCGCCCGGGGTGAGTTGCTGTTCAAGGTGGGCAAGCTGTTCGAGAAGGGCCTGCGGATCGGCACCGGGCAGGCGAACGTGAAGACGTACAACGCGTACCTGCGGAACCTGATCACGGCGGGGCGGGCGACGCCGAGCTTCGTGGTGAGCAAGGAACTGCCGCTGGACGCGGCGCCGGAGGCGTACCAGCGCTTCGACCGCCGCGAACCGGGCTACTCGAAGGTCGTGCTCAAGCCGGCCGCCTGACGAGCCGTCGTACGGTGGCCGGGTGCGCCCGGACCGAATGTTCGGGCGGCTGCCGGGTAGCGCACCCGGGAGGACGGCGGAGGGACGGCGATGAAGGCGATCGTGTACGAGCGCAGCGGGGACGCCTCGGTGCTCCAGGTGGTCGAGCGGCCGGTGCCGGAACCCGGACCGGGCGAGGTGCTGGTCCGGATGGCCGTGTCGGGGGTGAACCCGACCGACTGGAAGGCCCGCCAGGCGTGGCCGCTGCCGGCCGGCTGGCAGATCCCGCACCAGGACGGCGCCGGGGTGGTCGAGGCGGTCGGTGAGGGCGTGGACCGGACGCTCATCGGTGAGCGGGTCTGGGTGTGGGAGGCGGCCTGGCAGCGGCCGTGGGGCACCGCCGCCGAGTACACGCTGGTCCCGGTCCGGCACGCGGTGCCGCTCGGTCCGGCCTCGTTCGACCTGGGCGCGGCGCTCGGCATCCCGTTCATGACCGCGCACCGCTGCCTGACCGCCGGCGAGTTCATGCCGGACAAGCTGCACGCCGGCGCGTTGAGCGACCACGTGGTGCTGGTGCAGGGCGGCGCGGGGGCGGTGGGCAACGCGGCGATCCAGCTCGCCCGGTGGGCCGACGCGTGCGTGATCACCACGGTGAGCAGCCCGGAGAAGGCGCAGCTCGCGGCGGCGGCGGGTGCCAGCTTCGTGATCAACTATCGCGAGCAGGACGTGGTCGAGGAGGTCCGCAAGGTCGCGCCCGACGGGGTGCACACGATCGTGGAGGTGTCCGCCGCCCGCAACGCCGCCGCCGACGTACGGATGCTGCGCACCGGCGGGGCGGTCTGCGTGTACGCCGACGACGGCGGTGGCGAGGTGACGTTGCCGATCCGGCCGCTGATGGGCCCGAACGCCCGCTGGCAGTTCGTGCTGATCTACACCGCGCCGAAGGTGGCGAAGGCGCAGGCGGTCACGGACATCGCGGCGGCGGTGGCGCAGGGCGCGATCCGGGTCGGTGAGGAGGCGGGGCTGCCGCTGCACCGGTATCCGCTGGCAGAGGCCGCCGCCGCACAGCAGGCGGTGCAGGACGGCGTGGTGGGCAAGGTGCTGGTGAGCACCGCCGACGAGTAGGCGACCGGATTTCCCCGACAGCCGGACAGACGCGAACAAGTTTCGCAACAATGACGGTGCGGGTCACCCCGTAACGGACGGGCGGCCCCGGCGCGGTGCGAACGCCGGGGCCGCCCTCTGGGAGGAATGTCCGTTGGGAACGCGTTCCTACCCGTGTAGGCGACGGTACGCCGCGAAACGTTACGACGCGGTCAGTTCCCGCACGTCGAGCCCGCCGTCGGCGTACCGCGAGCGCACCACCTTCTTGTCGAACTTGCCGACGCTCGTCTTCGGCACCGCGTCGATGAACGCCCAGCGCTCCGGCAACTGCCAGCGGGCCACCGAGCCGGCGAGGAAGTCCCGCAGTTCCTCCGCGGTCACCGAGGCGCCCTCGCGGATTACCACCGTGGCCAGCGGCCGCTCGTCCCAGCGCTCGTCCGGTACGCCCACCACGCACGCCTCCAGCACCGCCGGGTGGGCCATCAGGGCGTTCTCCAGCTCGACCGAGGAGATCCACTCCCCACCCGACTTGATCACGTCCTTGGCGCGGTCGGTGAGCGTGATGTAGCCGTCCGGCGAGAGCGTGCCGACGTCACCGGTCCGCAGCCAGCCGTCCCGGAACTTCTCCTCCTCCGGGGCGTCGTCGCCGATGTACCGGGCGGTCACCCACGGCCCGCGTACCTCCAGCTCGCCCACCGACGTCCCGTCGGCGGGCAGCGGCTCGCCGGCCGGGCCGACGATCCGCGCCGTCACGCCGGCCGGAACACGGCCCTGCGTGTAGCGGTAGCGCCAGGCGTCGTCGCCGGTCGCACCGGCCGGCGCCCGGGAGACCGAGCCCAGCGGCGACATCTCGGTCATGCCCCAGGCGTGGATGACGTCGATGCCGTACCGGTCGTGGAACGCGTGCATCAGCGCCGGAGGGCAGGCCGATCCGCCGACGATGACCTCCTTCAGCGAGGAGAGATCCACCTCGTGCGCGTCCAGGTAGGCCAGCAGGTCGGTCCAGATGGTCGGCACCGCCCCGGCGAGCGTGGGGCGCTCGGCGGCGATCATCGCGGCGATCGGCTCGGCCTGGAGGAACCGGTCCGGCATGATCAGCGAGGCGCCGGACAGGAACGCCGCGTACGGCAGGCCCCACGACATCGCGTGGAACATCGGCACGATCGCCAGTTCCCTGTCGTTCGGGCCGAGCCCGAAGCCCTCCGGCATGCAGACCTGGAGCGAGTGCAGGTAGATCGAGCGGTGCGAGTAGGCGACGCCCTTGGGGTTGCCGGTGGTCCCGGAGGTGTAGCAGAGGGCGGCGGCGTCACGCTCGTCCACCTCCGGCCAGTCGAAGTGGTCTGGACGGCCGGCCAGCAGCGCGTCCCAGTGGTGCACTGTGATCCGGTCACCGGCCGCGGCCAGCAGCGGGGCCGGGTCGCCACCGCCGACCACCACCACGTGCGCCACGGTGGTCATCTCGCCGATCACCCGGGCGAGCAGCGGGATGAGCGTGGTGTCGACGAGGACCACCCGGTCCTGCGCGTGGTTGGCGATGTAGGCGACCTGGTCGGGGAAGAGCCGGATGTTGAGCGTGTGCAGCACCGCGCCCATGCTCGGTACGGCGAAGTACGCCACCAGGTGCTCGTTGTTGTTCCACATGAACGTGCCGACCCGCTCGTCGCCGGTCACCCCGCACTCGTCGCGCAGCGCGTGGGCCAGCCGGGCGGCGGCGCGGCCGACCTCCGCGTACGTCATCCGGCGGGGTTCGGCGCCGGTCCAGGTGACCACCTCCGCCGCGCCGTGCACGGTGGAGCCGTGTTCGAGGATCCGGGCGACCTGGAGAGGGGCATCCATCATCGTGCTACGCATGGGTAACAAAGTAGTGGCGGCGGTCACATCTACGGAACCCCCCGGATTCGCCGAGGTGATCACGGATGATGCGTAGATTGTCCGGGTGAGCATCTCGTGGGCCGACTCGTACGTGGGGCAGCTCCGCGCCCTGGCCGGTGACCGCACCCTGATGTTCGTCGGCGCCCGCGCCGTCGTACGCGACAACGCCGCCCGGGTGCTGCTGATCCAGCGTTCCGACAACGGCCAGTGGGCCCTGCCGGCCGGCGCCATGGAACTCGGCGAGTCGATCGCCGACTGCGCGGTCCGGGAGGTCCGCGAGGAGACCGGGCTGCGGGCGCTGCGGGTCAGCGCGTTCGCGCTCTACACCGGCCCTGATCGCACCCACACCAACATGTACGGGCACACGTACCAGGTCTTCACCACGGCGTTCCGCGTCGACGAGTGGGACGGCGAGCTGGCCCGGTTCACCGACGAGACCACCGACTCCGGGTTCTTCCACCCGGCGGACTTCCCGCACCCGCTGTCGTCGAGCGTGCACGAGACGCTCGCCGACCTCGACGTGTTCGAGCAGACCAACCGGCTGATCCTCAAGTAGCCGCAGGTCACAGCATCGTCTGCGACTTCGCCTCCATGTCGGCGGCGGCCTCGTCCTTCGACTCCTTGGTCAGCGGCTTGCCGCCGGGCGCGGGCGCCTTCCCGCCGAGCGGGTCGGCGCCGCCAGTCGCGCCCTGCGGGCCGGTGCCGCGCAACTGGAGGTTCGGCATGGCCAGGGTGACCAGCACGGCGATCACGGCGATCAGCCCGGTGGTCAGGAAGACCAGGTGCAGCGACTCGACGAACGCGGCCTGGACGGCGGCGCGTACCGGGGCGGGCAGCGCGAGGATCGCCGCCGGGTCGTTGATCGAGAATTCCCCGCCGGCCGTCACCGCGGCCCGCTGCTCCGGCGGGAGCTGCGCCAGCGCACCGGGCAGCCGCGCGGACATCTCGGCGGTGAGCCGGGACGACAGCACCGCGCCGAGGATGGCCACGCCGAACGATCCGCCGAGCGACCGGAAGAACGTCGCCGACGAGGTGCCCGCACCCAGGTCGCGGACGCTCACCGCGTTCTGCACGGCCAGGATCAGCGACTGCATGCACAGGCCCAGCCCGACGCCGATCACCACCATGTAGCCGAACGCGAGCCAGAGCGAGGTGCCCACCTGGAGCTGCTGGAACAGCAGCATGCCGACCACCAGCACGGCCGCGCCCGCCACCGGGAACCACTTGTACCTGCCGATCCGGCTCATCGCCCGGCCGGTGAGCACCGAGGTGACGATGACGCCGGCCATCATCGGCAGCATCAGCAGACCACTGCGGGTCGGCGAGGCGCCTTTGACGATCTGGAGGTACAGCGGAATGAAGATGATCGACCCGAACATCACCAGACCGAGCACGAAACCCGCGCCGTTGGCGAGCGCGAACGTGGCGCTGCGGAACAGCCGCAGCGGCAGGATCGGCTCCCTGGTCCGGGCCTCCTGGACGACGAACAGCACACCCAGCACCGCGCCCGCGGCGAACAGTCCGACGATCACGCCGGAGCCCCAGGCGTACTCGGCGCCGCCCCAGCTCAGCGCCAGCAGCAGGCAGCTCACGCCGGCGACCAGCAGCGCCGCGCCGATCCAGTCGACTGTGTGCTCCCGGCGCTCGAACGGCACCAGCCGCATCACGTGCCAGCAGACCACGATGGCGAGGATCGCCAGCGGCACGTTGATGTAGAAGATCCACCGCCAGTTGTTCTCCGCGAAATAGCCGCCGACGAGCGGTCCGGCCACCGACGAGACGCCGAACACCGCGCCGAACAACCCCTGGTAGCGGCCACGCTCCCGGGGCGAAACCACGTCCGAGATGATGGTGAACGCCAGCGTCATCAGGCCGCCCGCGCCCAGGCCCTGCACGCCGCGCGTGACGATCAGCTGGGTCATGTTCTGCGACAGCCCGGCCAGCAGCGAGCCGAGCAGGAACATCCCGATGGAGAACAGGAAGACCGGCCGGCGCCCGTACAGGTCGGCCATCTTGCCGTACAGCGGTGTCGAGGCGGTCGAGGCCAGCAGGTACGCGGTGACCACCCACGAGTAGTGGTTGATGCCGCCCAGCTCGCCGACGATGGTCGGCAGCGCGGTCCCGACGATGGTCTGGTCCAGCGCCGCCAGCAGCATGCCGGTCATCAGACCGAACATCAGCAGGCGGATCTGGCGGGCGGGCAACGCGGGAGTGGCGGCCTGGGCGGTCATCCCGCTTCCTATCCCACCGGGGGCGGATCATGCCCCCGGTGGGACTGTGAGTTTTCAGCGGGCGGTGTGCCGACCCTCGGCGAACTCCTCGACGATCTTGGCGCAGAACGCCGGCAGGTCGTCCGGCTTGCGGCTGCTGACCAGCCCGTTGTCGGTGACGACCTCCTGGTCGACCCACTTGGCGCCGGCATTGGTGAGGTCGGTGCGCAGGCTCGGCCAGGAGGTGATGGTGCGGCCCCGCACCACGTCCGCCTCGACGAGCGTCCACGGGCCGTGGCAGATCACGCCGACCGGCTTGCCCGCGTCGAAGAACGCCTTGACGAACCGGACCGCCTCCGGGTCCGTCCGCAGGAAGTCGGGGTTCGCCACGCCACCGGGCAGGACCAGGCCGTCGTACGCCCCGGCGTCCGCCTCCTCGGTGGTGACGTCGACCTGGTACTGCTTGCCGTGGTCGAGGTGGTTGAAGGCCTGGATCGTGCCGGACTCGATGGAGACCAGCTCGACCTGGGCGCCGGCGTTCTCCACCGCCTCCCGGGGCTTGGTGTACTCGACCTCCTCGACGCCGTCGGCGGCCAGGAAGGCGATGCGCTTGCCCTGAAGTGTCGCTGCCATGCTGTTCTCTCCTCTCCGGGGTACGTCTGAGACGGTTCCCCCGCCCGATGCCGCGAAACCGGACGCATCGGGTGGCCCGCGTCGCACCAAGGTTTGGCCCGACGGCCCGGGGGGATCCGCAGAGGCATGGCAGGAGCAGCAGCGGAAGAGCGCCGGCTGGCCACCGTCGTGGCGAGCTGGCAGCAGCGTCCCGTGCTGGTCGTCGGGGACGCCATGCTGGACGAGTGGCGGTTCGCCGAGTCGGAGCGGCTCTGCCGCGAGGCGCCCGCGCCGGTCCTCACCCTGCGGCGGCGGATCTCCGCTGCGGGGGGCGCCGCCAACACGGCGGTGAACGTGGCAGCGCTCGGCGGCCGGGCCGCGCTGGTCGCCCCGGTCGGCGCCGACGTAGCCGGCGACGAGCTGCACGACTGCCTGGACCGGGCAGCGGTCTGGGACCGCACGGTGAGCCAGCCCGGCCGGCCCACCCCGGTCAAGCGGCGGATGCTCGCCGGCAACCAGATCCTGCTCCGCGAGGACTCCGGCGGTCCGGAGGACGGGCTGGACGCCGACGGCGTGGCCCGCCTGCTGACCGCGCTGCACTGCGCCACCGAGGAGCTGCGGGCGGTGGCCGCCGGGCAGCCGCTCACGCTTGTGGTCTGCGACTACGGCCTGGGCGCGCTGCCGTCGGCGGTACGCGCCTGGCTGGTCGCCAACCGCGACCGGTACGGCACCGTGGCGCTCGACGCGCACGACCTGGCCGACTGGCGCGGGCTGAACCCGACTGTGGTGACGCCGAGCTTCGCCGAGGCGACCCGGCTGCTGGCCCGCGCCGCCGCCGGGTTCGCGCACGCCGAGCGGGGCGCCGTCCCCAGCGGTGACGTGCACCTGAACCACCCGGCGGAGGCCGACGGCCCGTCCGAGCTGATGGTGGGCGCCGCGCCCGGCGGGTCCGGTGAGCGCGTACCCGGCAGCCCGCACCCGACCTCCGGTACGTCCGCAGCCGAGGTCCCCGCCGGCCCGACCGGCGAACCGGTGCCGGGCGAGGAGCGGGTGGCGCTGACCGGCGACGGGCTGAGCGTCACCGGGACCGGCGTGACTGTGAGCGCGGCGGCCGGCGCCGGCGTGGACCGGGCCGTGCTGGCCGAGTCACGCCTGCCCGAGCTGCGCGAGCACACCGGCGCCGACGTGGTGGCGGTGACCCTGGACACCGAGGGCGCGGTGGTCGGCGGCGCCGAGGGCGAGCCCCGGCGCAGCCACAGCACCCCGGTTCCGGCCAGTCACGCGGTGGGTGCCGGGGACGCGTACCTGGCGGCCATGACGCTGGCGCTCGCCGCCGACGCGGGCCTGCCCACCGCCGCCCAGCTCGCCCAGCTCGCCGCCACCATCACTGTGGCCGACACCGGCACCTGCGTGTGCCGCCGGCAGGACCTGCTGGCCGCGCTCGGCACCGGCGCGGACGAGGGCGGGCATCCGGCGCTGGTCGGCGCCGACGAGCTGGCCGCCCTGGTGGACGAGCACCGGCAGGCCGGGCGGTCGGTGGTGTTCACGAACGGCTGCTTCGACGTGCTGCACCCGGGGCACGTCCGCTACCTGACCCAGGCCCGCGCGCTCGGCGACCTGCTCATCGTGGCGGTCAACTCGGACGGCAGCGTACGGCGACTCAAGGGCCCGGATCGGCCCGTCAACCCGGTCGAGGACCGGATCGCCCTGCTGGCGGCGCTGGCCTGCGTCGACCACGTGGTGGTCTTCGAGGAGGACTCGCCGGCCCGGCTGATCGAGGCGGTCCGGCCCGACGTCTACGTCAAGGGCGGCGACTACCCGCCGGAGATGGTGCCGGAGGCGCCGCTGGTACGGCGACTGGGCGGGCAGGTGCGCACGCTCGGGTACGTGCCGGACCGCTCCACCTCGGCGATCATCGACCGGATCCGCGCCCAGTCGCTCGGCACGAGCGAACGCACCGAGCGAAGCGAGGGCCGTGAGGCCGTGCCCGACCAGCACAGCGACACGGTCGGCGAGGGCAGGCCGGCGTGACCCGTCCGCTCGACCCGGGCACGCCCGGACGGTTCCGGCACCACCGGCGGCTCGACGTGCTGATCCCCACCCGCAACCGGCCCGCCGAACTGGCGGTCACGCTGTCCGGGCTGGCCGCCCAGGAGGGCGTACCCGGGTTCGGGGTGGTGGTCAGCGACCAGTCCGACGGCGATCCCGCGTACGCCCACCCGGCCGCCGCCACGATGGTGCGGGCGCTGCGGCACCGGGGGCATCCGGTGCTGCTGACCCGGCGGCTGCCCCGGCGCGGCCTGGCCGAGCACCGGTCCTACCTGCTGGCCCAGTCGGCGGCCGACGCGGTGCTCTGCCTCGACGACGACGTGTGGCTGGAGCCGGGCGCGCTGTCCCGCCTGGTCACCGCGCTCGACGAGTTGGGCTGCGGGTTCGTCGGCAACGCGGTGCACGGCCTCTCCTACGCCGACGACGTCCGCCCGGAGACGCACCAGCACTACGAGGAGTGGACCGGGCCGCCGGTGCCGGAACGCATCCAGCCCGGCACGCCGGAGTGGCACCGGGCGTCCATCCACCCGGCGGCGAACCTGCTGCACGTCACCGAGAAGCTCGACCTGGCGGCGGACGAGTGGCGGGCGTACAAGATCTCCTGGATCGGCGGGTGCGTGCTCTACGACCGGGCCAAGCTCGTCGAGGCCGGCGGCTTCGACTTCTGGGAGCGGCTGCCCGAGCGGCACCAGGGCGAGGACGTCGCCGCGCAGCTCGCGGTGCTGGAGCGCCACGGCGGTGCCGGGGTGCTGCCCAGCGGGGCCTATCACCTGGAGTCGCCGACCACAGTCACCGAACGCGACGTGGAGGCGTGGGAGGTCGTGCTCAGCGAGTCGCCCGCGGAGGTGTGAGCAGCTCGCGGGCCGCCTCGACCACCTCGGCGACTGGTACGTCGGCCACGAACGACACCCGGTGCGGGCACTCGCCGTCGCCCGGCCGGTGCGGGTAGATCCCGGGTGTGCAGTCGACGCCGCAGACCGGGCAGTGGGTGGTCCAGGCGGCGATCGGGCGGTGCCGCCCACGCAGCGGCGACGCCCCGTTGATCAGGTTGCCGACCCAGAAGACACCCACTGTCGGCGCGCCCACGGCGGCGGCCAGGTGCAGCGGGCCGGTGTCGTTGGAGACCACCAGCGCGCAGTCCGCGTACGCGGCGGCCAGCGCGCCCAGGCTGAGCGTGCCGACCTGGGGACGCACCGGCACCCCGGCCGCCGCCACCACCGCGTCGACCGTCTCCTGCTCGGCCGGGGTGCCGGTGACCAGCACCTCGTACCCGTCTCCGGTCAGCTCGCGGGCGACCTCGGCGAAGCGTTCCGGCGGCCAGCGCCGCCGCGTGTCGGTGGCGCCCGGGTGCAGCGCGACCCGGGGCCGGGTGGGTTCGCCGAGCACGGCGGCGGCCTCCGCCCGGTCGGCGGCGGTGATCGCGAGCGACGCGGTGATCGTGGTGGCGGGCGCGCCGACCAGGGCGGCCACCTCCAGGTAGCGGATCACCTCGTGCTGGTAGTAGACGTAGCGCAGCCACCGGTCCAGCGGCGGCGCGCCCTCGGCCCGCAGACCGGCGGTGACCCGGGCGCCCAGCCCGGCCACGAACGGGTTCGAGTTGCCGCCGCCGCCGTGCACCTGCAACGCCAGGTCGAACCGTTCGGCGCGGGCGGCGGCCAGGAACGCCGGGACGTCACCCGGCGACTCGCCGGGCCCCGGGTCGCGGATGCCGGGCGCCGCCGGCACCACCAGCACCCGGTCCACCGGGCCGGGCCGGTCGCGCCAGAGCGCCGCGTGCCACGGCGCGCCGAGCAGCACGATCTCGGCCGACGGGTACGCGGACCGCAGCGCGTCCAGCGCGGGCAGCACGAAGATGAAGTCACCGAGCGCGTTGGCGCGCAGCACGGCGATCCGTTCGACGTCAGGGACGCGCTCGCCCACCGGTCCGAGCGCCGACGGCTCCAGGTCGCGGCGCGGCGAGCGGGAGTCAGGCGGGCTGGTCACGCGGCCCCTACGGCCTGTCGATCTCGTCGAGCGCGGTGTCCGGGTGGTGCAGCTCCCGGTCCGCGGCCGGGTCGGCGGGCATCGGCGTACGGTCGGCGCCCGGTCGCGGGCCGGTCCGGCCGACGGTGATGGTGCGCGGCGCGGGCCGGGTCGCCCGGGGCAGGCGGACCCGGAGCAGGCCGTGGTCCATCACCGCGTCGATCCGGTCCGGGTCCACGCGGGACGGCAGGTCCACGCGGTACTCGAAGCCCCGGGTGGTGAACCCGCCCGGGATGCCGTGGTCGGCGTTCACCTCGGCCTCCGACCGGGCGCGTACGCACAGCTCCCGGTCGTCCAGCTCGACGGCGACCTCCTCCGGCGCCACGCCGGGAAGCCGGACGACCACCTCCCAGCCGTCGGCCGTCTCGGCCAGATCCACGTCCTGGCTGCCGGAGCGTCCGCCGACCAGCCGGCTCAGCTCGGAGCGCAGCGACTGGAGTTCGCCCATCGGATCCCAGCCCTGCTGGCGACCACGCCAGCCCCGTCCGCTGCCCTGTTCCGTCATCGCGCGTCTCCGATCCGCTGTGTCGCCGAGGAGGGTCGCAGCGAGCTGGGCGCGTTGAGATCGTGCTCCGGGTCGACGCCGACACCGAGCCGGTCCACCAGTTCGCCACCGAGCCACGCGCTCACGCCGAGGATCGCCAGGGCGACCACCTCGATGGCGACGAGCGCGCCCCCGGCCGCCCGGGAGTCGGCGTTGAGCCGGACCGCCCAGACTGCGGCGAACAGCAGGATGACCGCCACGTTGGCGGCGGCGTGGGTGACACCGACCCGCTTGGCGCGGGTGCCGGCCGGCAGGGCGAGCAGGTCGAACGCCCCCGCCGCCGCGGCCAGCAGGCCGCCGATCAGACCGACGGTGATGTTCCAGTACGCGACCTCGGCCAGGAAGCCGGGCCCGCCCACTGTGTCCACCACGTCGAAGATCACCGCGGTCACGAAGAGCGCCACCGGGAACATCACGAGCATCGGATGCACGGGATGGCCGAGCACCTTGAGTCGGCTCTCCATCTCGGCCTCCATCCGTCGCGTCCGGACGCACGCTGCGAACCGGTCCCTACCCGCCGGCTCCGGGGGCAAACCCGGCGCTCGACGCGCTCTCCTAGGCTGACAGTGGCGGATCACGGCCCGTCGCGGGCCGGAACCGTCGTCGAGGTCAACGGACGGGGGAGGAAGACGTGACGACCCGGGAGATCACCAGCGAGGCCGAACTACGCGAGCTGATCGGCACACCGATGCCGCGAGCGGCCGCCAAGGACCGCCGTACGCTGCACGAACGCGACCGGGAGTGGCTCGCCGCCTCGCCGTTCTGCCTGATCGCCACCGCCGGCGCGGACGGCACCTGCGACGTCTCCCCCAAGGGTGACCCGCCCGGTTTCGCGCTGGTGCTCGACGACACCACGATCGCGATTCCGGAGCGGCCCGGCAACCGGCGGGCCGACGGCTACCGCAACATCCTGGCCAACCCGCACGTCGGGTTGATCTTCCTGATCCCCGGCCGCACCGACACGCTGCGGATCAACGGCCGGGCCCGGCTGATCTCCGACGCGCCGTGGTTCGCCGACATGGAGGTGAAGGGCCACCGGCCGGTGCTCGCCGTCGAGGTCGCGATCGAGCAGATCTTCTACCACTGCGCGAAGGCGTTCCTGCGCTCCGAGCTGTGGCAGCCGGAGACCTGGCAACCGGACGTGCTGCCGACGCGGGCCCGGCTGATCAAGGAGGTGGAGGCCCCGGCGGAGAGCCTGGCCGACCTGGAACGCCACTACGGCCCGGCGTACCTGGAGACGCTCTACCGCTGACCCCGTCGCCGGCGGCCGGCACCGAGCGTTGCGCTTGCGTCAGCGCCCGGCGTTGCGCTTGCGTTTGCCCCGGCCGGTGTAGCCGCGACCGTCTCCGACCGGCGTCGGCGCCACCCGGCGCGGCCGGTCGCGGCGCGCCGCGTCGTGGCTCGCCCGGCCGGCGCGGTCGCCTGGTCGGGCGCGCCGGATGCGGGACAGCGTCAGCACCACCCCGGCGCCCAGGGCGAACAGCCCGACCACGCCGAGTACGCCCTGCACCCGCCCGCGATGCCCGCTGAGCTGCCCGAAGTCGGTGACGAAGTCGTTCGGGTCCGCCGGGTTGACCCAGATCGGCACCTCGGTGCCCGCGGCCCGGCACACCTCGAAGCAGGGCACCTCCTGCGAGTGCGTCCGGCCGTTGACCACGTAGCTGAAGTACATGGTGGAACTCCGGCCGCCCCTCTCCGTCACCTGGTCGACGACCGTCGCCCGCGCGGGCGTACCCCGCTCGCGCAGCGTCACCCCCCAGTCGTCGAGCGCCATCTGGGTGTGGAACGGCAGCCAGAGCAGGGCGCCACCGGCGACCGCCAGCAGCACGTACACGAGGCTGAGCCAGAGCGGCCGACGCATGATCACGCCGCCATCGTGGCCGGGCGCCGCAACCCCGGCGACCTACCCGGCCGGGGTGAAGCGCGCGGGCACGCCGACGTCGGACAGGGCACGGGCGAGGTGCGGCGCGGTCGTCTTCACGTACGCCGCGCCGATGTGCGAGCCACCCCGGTAGATGAGCACGTTGCCGAACACCACAGGGCACCTGTCGGTCGGGCAGACGGCGTCGAACAGGTCGATCATCTTGACCTTCGGCGCGCCCGCGACCGCCTGCCGCTGCATCCGGTAGGCCGGGTCCTGGTCGTGCTTCTCCCTGTCGAACGCGCAGGCGGACAGGCGCTTGCGGTTCTTGTCGGCGCACGCCACCGCCGCGCCCGGATGCGGGTTGTTGGCGAGGACGACGACCTTGGTCCCCACCGAGTCGAGCTTCTTCCACGAGGCCCGTACGCCGGACACCATCGCCGCGACGGTGGCGCGCTCACCCCCGCTGTCCAGGGCCGTCGACGCCGACTGCGAGGTGACCACGTAGTCGGGGCGCTCCTGCACCAGGCGGTCCAGCAGCGCACGGTTCCACTCGATGCAGTCGGTGTACGGCTTGCCGGACCCGTCGCCCTTGAGCACCTGGGCGCTGGTGAAGGCGCACCCCGCCTTCGCCATGATCAGCAGCTTCCAGTCGTTCTGGGCGGCGAGCACCTGGAACGCGGGCAGCCACTGGTCCATCTTCGAGTCGCCGACGAGCGCGACGGTGGTGGACCCGTTCGGAACGCCGTACGTGCAGGACAGCACCTCGGCGCCCTCGACCTGCTGGAAACACTTGTCCCGGTTGGTGTCCGGCACGTCCATGAAGCCCTGCCGGATCTGCAACGGGTCCGGCGTGATCGCGTCGAACCGCTCCGGGACCGGGCCGATCGGCGCCGTGCCGGGCGCTGTCGACAGCAGCGCCGCGCCCGGGGCGTACCGGCCCTTGGTCGTGGTCGCGGCGGCGGCCCACGCGCCCATCAGCACCAGGACCAGACCGGCGCAGATGCCGGCGAGCGTGAAGTTGCCGCCCAGGCTCAACGCCAGACGCGGCGACGTGGAGATCTTCCGCGAGTAGCGCAGCGGGTTCTCGACCAGCCGGAAGGTGAGCCAGGCCGGGATCACCGAGGCGAGCGCCACCACCAGGCCCTCGGTCACCGACAGGTCACCGAAGTGCGCGGCGGCCACCACGAGCATCGGCCAGTGCCACAGGTACAGCGAGTACGACAGGTCACCGATCCACTGGAACGGACGCGTGCCGAGCACCAGCACCGGCCCTCGGGAGCCGGCCGCGGCACCGGCCGCGATCACCGCCGCCGCGCCGAGCGTGGGCAGCGCCGCCGCGTACCCCGGCCATGCGGTCTTCCCGCTGACCAGCAGCGCCGCCGCCACGATCGCGGCGAGGCCGAGCCACCCGAGGACGACCGCCACCGACCGGGGCATCCGCGCGGCGCGGACCGCCAGCAGCGCGACCGCCGCGCCGACCGCGAGCTCCCACAGCCGCGTGGTGGAGACGAAGAACGCGCGCTCGGGCGAGTTCGCCGTCTCGACGATCGACCAGACGAACGACGGCACCGCCAGCACCGCGAGACCGACCCACAGGACCGGCCGTACGTTCGCCCGCCGGAGCCTGCGCGCGGCGAGGATGGCCAGCACGATCAGCAGCGGCCAGAGGAGGTAGAACTGCTCCTCCACGGCGAGCGACCAGAAGTGCTGGACCGGCGACGGCGCGACGTCCTCGGCCAGGTAGTCGACCGCGCGGTCGGCGAACCGCCAGTTGACGACGTAGGTCGCCGCGGCGGCGATGTCGCCGCCGATGACCTGCCACTCACCCCGGGGTACGAACAGCCGGACCGCGACGGCGGTGGCCGCCAGCACCACAGTGGCCGCGGGCAGGATCCGCTTGGCCCGGCGCGCGTAGAAACCGGTGAGCGAGACCCGTCCGCTGCGATCGATCTCCGAGATGAGCTGCCCGGTGATGAGGAAACCGGAGATCACGAAGAAGACGTCGACGCCGACGAAGCCACCGGGGATGAACGGCAACCCGGCGTGGTAGAGCAGCACCAGCCCCACGGCGACAGCCCGGAGCCCGGCGACGTCAGCCCGGAACCGGCTCGGCGTCGCCTCCCTGCCCGGCTCGCGTCCGGTCGCCGTGCCGGCCGGTTCCTCGGCGGGCGAACCTTCCCGATCGGCAACTTTCGTCAACGGCGGGGAAGTCATCGCGATCCTCAAACTCTGCGGGCTGGGGGCGAGGGAACGATAGCGGCTGGTCACTCGGCGGGACAATCGCGCCGCGTCACCACCTCACCGGCGCGTGACCTCGAACCCGGATGCGGTTGAATCGGCTGCGTGGCGAAGACCCTGACGATCACCACCCGCAACGCGAGCTTCCAGCAGTGGCAGGCGCTGCTGACCAACCGCACCAAGCGGCAGCGTTCCGGGGAGTTCCTGGTCCAGGGGGTGCGCCCGATCACGGTGGCCCTGGAACAGGGCTGGGAGATCCGTGCCCTCCTCCACCCGGACCGGCAGCCCCTGTCCCGCTGGTGCCGCGACCTGCTCGACCGCGCCGACGCCAGGCGGGTGGCCCTCGCGCCGGAGCTGATGCGGGAACTGAGCGGCAAGGAGGAGGAGTCACCCGAACTGCTCGCAGTCGTGGCGCAGCCCGCTGACGACCTGGCCCGCATCCCGGTCGGGCCGGTCATGCTCGTGGTGGTCTTCGACCGCCCCAAGACCCCGGGCAACATCGGCACGCTGATCCGCTCCGCTGACGCCTTCGGCGCCTCCGGCGTGATCATCACGGGCCACGCCGCCGACCCGTACGACCCGAAGGCGGTCCGGGCCACCACCGGGTCGCTGTTCGCCCTGCCCGTGGTGCGCGTCCCCAGTCACCGCGACGTCCTGGACTGGGTCGCCGCGGTGCGCGCGGACGGACTTCCGCGGGTCCAGATCATCGGTACGGACGAGCACGGGGACGTGGACGTCGCCGAGCACGACCTGACCGGCCCCACTCTCCTGCTCATCGGCAACGAGACGCACGGGCTCAGCAAGGGCTGGCAGGAGGCCAGCGACCGGATGGTGCGCATCCCGATCGTGGGGGCGGCGAGTTCCCTGAACGCGGCGGCGGCCGGGACCGTGGCGCTGTACGAGGCCGCCCGGCAGCGCGCCGAGCGCCGGTAGCGGTTGCGCCGCCACCGGACGCCCGACGCTCCCCTGTCCGTCGGCGTTCTCCCCTACCCGGACGGGCGGGTGGACGCCCGCCCCGCGACCGCCTGCCGGTGGGCCGCACTGCCCTCCCGATAGAACAGGTAGCCGCCGTGGTGCAGGACGTCGCCGTCGAACCGGCCGTCGGCGGTGAACCCGCTGTCGTCCCGGTAGTCGATGTGCTCGCCGGTCACCTCGTACCGACCGGTGTAGGCGCTCGCCCGGTCGCCGCGCGCCTCGTCGTACCGGCCGTCGGGCAACAACTCCTGCCGGATGTGGCCGTCGGCGGTGACCCACATCCCGACGTACGGATGAAGGGCCTCGGAGACCGAGGGCCGCGCCGGCGTCGCGGACGGGGCGGCCTGCGGTACGGGCGGTGTCTCCGTGCCGCAGGCGGTGAGCGCCGCCGTCAGGAGGACGGTGGCGGCCTTGCGGTGGCTGGTGCCGGACATCTGTGTGGATTCCATGAGTCCACGGTGCGGAGTACGGCCGGTCGCAACCAGGGTGCGTCACACCCCGGCTGAGCCTCCTGGCGGCCGACCGCCCGCGGTTATGTTGGGGTGGTGGACGGCAGCAATCCGCTCGGCGAGTTCCTGCGCGCCCGGCGTGAGACGACCAGCCCGGCGGAGGCCGGCATCGTCTCCTCGGGCCGGCGCCGGACGCCGAGTCTGCGGCGCGAGGAGGTCGCCCGGCTGTCCGGGGTCAGCGCCGACTACTACGCCCGCCTGGAGCAGGGGCGGGAACAGCACCCGTCGGAACAGATGCTGAACGCCCTGGCCCGCACCCTCGGACTCGACGCCGAGGAGGCGGCGCACCTGCACCTGCTGGCCAGGAGCGGCCGCAAGCCCGCCCGCAGGGGTACGCGGGAGACCGTCCGGCCGAGCCTGCTGCGCCTGATGGACGGCTGGCTGCACACACCCGCGCTGATCGTCGACCGCAGGATGGACGTGCTGGCCGCCAACCGGCTCGGACGCGCCCTGTTCGCCAAGCTGTTCGAGGCCGACGAGCCCAACCTCGTCCGGTTCGTCTTCCTCGACTCGGCGGCCCGTTCCTTCCATCCCCACTGGGACCGGGTCGCGCAGTCCAGCCTGGGCGCGCTGCGGGCCGCCGCAGCCGACATGCTCGACGACGCGCGGCTCACCGAACTGGTCGGGGAGCTCTCGCTGAAGAGTCCGGAGTTCCGCCGGCTGTGGGCCCGCCACGACGTACGGGGAAAGACGCACGAGGCGAAGCTGTTCCACCATCACGACGTCGGCGAGCTGACCCTCACGTACGACTCCTTGACCGTCGCCGGGGCGACGGGCCAGCAGCCGACCGGCTACCAGGCCGAGCCCGGCAGCCGGTCGGCGCAGGCGCTGGCGCTGCTGGGCACGGTGGCCGCCGACCTGCCCGCTCCGGGCAGAAGAACTCGGGCGGCCTCGTAACGGGGTCTACAGCCGACACGCTAGCGATGATCCCGACTGTTCTCCTGATGGGATTTTCCAGCGACGCTAGGACGATCATCCGATGCGACAGGAGCATCCGCAGCGCGTACCCGACCGCACCGACCGGCCCGGTGTCGAGGGCAGGTGGGCGGTCGCCCGCTGGCGGCGCGCCCTTGCGGTTCTCGCGCCGCTGGTCGCAGCGGTGCTCGGCGCCGCGATGGCCACGCAGTGGGAGGTCGGCGGCGGCCGAGCCGTCAGCTCTCTCCCCGCTCCGGCGCGATGGATGGCCGAGAACCTGCCGTTGTTCGACGGTGGGGAGCCGGCCTGGATCTGGCGTGGTCCCTTCTTCGTGTCGGTGCTGCTGACGCTGCCGCTCGTCTGGACGGTGACGGGCCACGCCACCGCGACGCCTCGGCGCCTCACGAGGTACGGGCTCCTCGCCGCGGCCATCGCGATCGGCCTGGAGTACAACAGCCCCGGATACGGGTGGATGTTCGACCTCGTGGCCCTGCTGACGGCGCTGGCGGGCACCGTCTGGTGCGGGCTGCAGGGGCTGCGTCGCGGTGTGCTGCCACGCCGCGTCGCGTGGGCGCTCATCGCGGCACTGCCGTTGACGCCACCGGCCGGCTTCCTCACGTTCTGGTACCTGCCGCCTGGCCTGACCATGGGCGTCCTGCTGGCCTGGGCGGCTGCCCCGGCTGGCCCGGCCGGTCGAAGCAGCCGCGGCGCGGACGATTTACGGACCGGCACCCGTCGGCGGAGGGGCGATCGCCCTCGGGGAAACGGCGAAGCCCAGGTCGATGACCTGGGCTTCGGTACCGAGCCGCCTGACGGAATCGAACCGTCGACCTACGCATTACGAGTGCGTCGCTCTAGCCGACTGAGCTAAGGCGGCAACGACCGCCAAGTGTACGGCACGCCCGACCGGAAGCCGAACCGGATCCCCCGACTCCGAAGCCGGACACCCGACCACATCCGCCCCGGTACGGGAGAGACTTCGCGCCCGGTCCGGACTACCCTGCGGCGGGTGACCGACGAACCGCCGCGACCACCGGCTCCCGAGGCGCGTCCCGGCGAGCGTGCCACCCGCCGCCCCCGCAGCATCGACCCCCGGGAGCTGGGTTTCACCCCCCGCCGGCCGGTGCCCTGGCTCGCGCCGCTGCTCCTGATCAGCACCGGCCTGCGTACGTTGCTGGCCATGCTGTTCGGGGCGTACCTGGACAAGCGCGAGTTGCAGAACGCGTTCAGCGACGGCACGTTCCGGCAGGTCGGGCCGGACGGTGGGCTCTGGCTCGACTACGTGGCCGACCTGGGTGACGGCTTCGACGCCACGTACTCGGTGGCGTACCTGCTCGCCCAGCCGGAGCTGACAGTGGACGGGCACACCCTTCCCCGCGCACAGACGCTGGTGATGGGCGGCGACCAGGTCTATCCCGCGGCGGGCTACGAGGCGTACGAGGACCGGTGCAAGGGTCCGTACCAGGCGGCGCTGCCTGTTGCCCCGCCGGAGCAGCCGAAGCTGTTCGCGGTGCCCGGCAACCACGACTGGTACGACGGCCTGACCGCGTTCCTGCGCCTGTTCGTGCGTACCCGGGACCGGCACTTCGGCGGCTGGGGCACCGGCCAGTCCCGCTCGTACTTCGCCGTCGAGCTGCCGGCCGGCTGGTGGCTGCTCGGCCTCGACGACCAGTCCGGGTCGTACCTGGACGACCCGCAGCTCACCTACTTCGACGAGGTGGCCCGCAAGCTCACCCCGGAATCCAAGGTGATCCTGGCGGTGCCGGCGCCGACGTGGGTCAAGGCCGTCGACCACCCCAACGCGTACGACTCGATCGACTACTTCATCCGTACCCTCGTCGCGCCGACCGGGGCGCAGGTGCGGGTGCTGGTCTCCGGCGACCTGCACCACTACGCCCGCTATGCCGGGACGGACCGGCAGCTCATCACGTGCGGCGGCGGCGGCGCCTACCTCTACCCCACGCACCGGCTGCCGGAGAAGCTGGAGGTGCCGCCGCGTGACACGCTGACCCGGCGGGCCAGCAACACCCGGGAGTACGACCTGGCTGCGCGCTATCCGGACAAGGCGCGCTCCCGCCGGTACGGCTGGGGGATCTTCGCCCGGCTGCCGTTCCGCAACCCGGGCTTCACGACGCTGCTCGGCACGCTGCACACGCTGCTGATGCTGGCCATGGCCGGGGTGGCGGTGCAGCAGGTGGGCACCACCGAGCAGCGGCTGTTCAGCGTGCCGCTGGCGATCATGCTGGTGGTGGCGATGATGGGCGCGGTTTTCTTCGCCAAGCCGCCCACGGCGGGCGGGAAACGGCACGCCCGGCACTGGATCCTCGGGGTGGCGCACGGGCTGGCCCAGATAGCCCTCGCCGCCGGCGGCACGTGGGTCTGGTTGCAGCTGCCGTTCTACGACTGGCCGTGGCCGCTGCCGGCGGTCGCCGCGGTGGTGCTCTACGGGCCGCTGAGCGGGCTGGTCGCCAGCCAGCTCGTGGCGCTCTACCTGCTGGTGGCGGGCGCGTTCGGGGTCAACCTGAACGAGTTGTTCGCGGCGCAGGGCATCGAGGACTCGAAGGCGTTCCTGCGGTTCCGGATCGACCCGGACGGCACGCTGACGATCTACCCGATCGCCGTCGACAAGGTGTCGCACGACTGGCAGTTGAACCCCGACCAGTCCCCCACCGCCCCCTGGC
>NZ_LEKG01000096.1:0-27579 GCF_001029515.1 Micromonospora sp. RV43
TTATGAAACACGCCTTAGAGGGCGCCCGGCTGGGTGGTTCAGTAGGCGCCGCCGGAGCGGAAAAACCGCGGAGACGGTGCGGAGGAAAATCGATGTCCATCCCGATCGTCTAGTAGAGCCCCCGCCGAGGCCGTGGCCGCCGGTCCACGAGTCCAGGTCGTTGATCACCACTGGGGCGCACATCTCGGTGAGCGTGGCGGGGGAGAGCACCGCCGGGTCCGGGTCGGCCAGGAACGCCGCCCAGCGGCCCAGGTCCTCGACCGTCGACCAGAGCTGCCCGGCCGGGGCCATCGCCCCGGTGTCGGTACGCGGCTCCTCCCGCAGCGTCTCGTGCCACGGGTGGACGACGTAACCAGGGGCGTACGGCTCGGTGGGGTGGTACGTGGTGCGGCGCATGCCCAGCGGTGTCAGCAGCCGCTCGGTCAGCAGGTCCGCCCACGGGGTGCCGGTGATCCGTGCCAGCACGGCGCCGAGCAGCCCGTACGCCAGGTTCGAGTAGTGGTAGACGAAGTGCGGCGGATGGGCGATCTTGTCCGGCGTCAGCCCGGCCAGCAGCGTGTCCAGGTCCGTGCCCTCGGCGCGCTCCCACCAGTCGCCGTCCGGCTCGCGTTGCAGGCCGCTGACGTGCCCGAGCAGGTGGCGCACCGTCACCGTGCCGACCGGGGTGCCGGGCAGGTGGGCGTCGAGCGGGTCGTCGAGCGCCAGCCGGCCGGCGTCGCGCTGCTGCATCACCAGCACCGCGGTCATGGTCTTGGTGATCGAGCCGACCCGGTACTGGAGGTCGCCGTCCGGGCGGGGCGTCTCACCGGCGACCGCGAGGTGCGCCAGCCGGCCGTCGCGGACCACGCCGAGGGCGAGCGAGGGACCGCGCCCCTCGGCCTGGGCCCGGGCGACCAGCAGGTCCACCTGACGCGCGGTCTCGGGCAGCAGGGGCATGTCGTCCTCCTCGTCGGCGGGTGCCGCGGTACGCCGTGCCGAGCCTAGCGATCATGACAGTTCGATGACACGTGCGTTGACGTGTCAGGATTGTTCTCGTGGACGCCGTGTTCTGGATCGTTCTGGGTGTGGTATTAGCGGTCGCCGAGATCTTCACGACGACGCTCTTCCTGATCATGTTCGGGGTCGGGGCGTTCGCCGCCGCCGGCGCCGCGGCGCTCGGTGCGCCGGTGGCGCTCCAGGCGGTGGTCTTCGCGGCGGTGTCGGCGCTGTCGGTGGCGGTGGTCCGTCCGGTGGTCCGGCGGCACGCCCGGCCGACGCTGGAGACCGGGGAGCAGCCGTTCGGGGTCGAGGCGCTGGAGGGGGCCACCGCTGTGGTCCTGGAGCCGGTCGACGCCGACCGGGGCATGGTCAAGATCGATGGTGAGCTGTGGACGGCCCGCTCGTACGACGCGACGCGCACGTACGCCGAGGGTGAGCGGGTGCAGGTGATCAAGGTCCGGGGCGCTACCGCCCTGGTATGGCAGGACGACATTTCCACCCCGGGTGAGCTGCCCGAAGCGAAAAGGTGAACGGTATGGAGTTTCTGGCGATCCTGATGATCGCGGTGGCGTTGATCGGTGTGGTGACGCTGTTCAAGGCGGTGCGGATCGTGCCGCAGCAGCGTCAGGACGTGGTGGAGCGGCTGGGCCGGTACAAGCGCACGCTGAACCCGGGCCTCAACCTGCTGGTGCCGTTCGTCGACGCGGTGCGTACCAAGGTCGACATGCGCGAGCAGGTGGTCAGCTTCCCGCCCCAGCCGGTGATCACCTCCGACAACCTGGTCGTCTCGATCGACACGGTCCTCTACTTCAAGGTGGTCGACTCGGTTCGCGCCACCTACGAGATCTCCAACTTCCTCCAGGCCATCGAGCAGCTCACCGTCACCACGCTGCGTAACGTGATCGGCTCGCTCGACCTGGAGCGCGCGCTGACCAGCCGCGAGGAGATCAACCGGCACCTGTCCGGCGTGCTGGACGAGACCACCGGCCGCTGGGGCATCAAGGTGACCCGGGTCGAGATCAAGGCGATCGAGCCGCCGCCGAGCATCCGCGACTCGATGGAGAAGCAGATGCGCGCGGAGCGGGACCGCCGTGCCGCGATCCTCAACGCCGAGGGGCACAAGCAGTCGCAGATCCTCACCGCCGAGGGTGAGAAGCAGGCCGCGGTGCTGCGTGCCGACGGTGACCGGCAGGCCCGGATCCTCCAGGCGGAGGGCCAGGCCAAGGCGATCCGTACCGTCTTCGACGCGATCCACACCGCCAACCCGAGCCAGAAGGTGCTCGCCTACCAGTACCTCCAGGCGCTGCCGCAGATCGCCAACGGCACCGCCAACAAGGTCTGGATCGTCCCGACCGAGCTGACCAAGGCCCTGGAGGGCATGGGCGGCGCGCTGGGCGGGCTCGCGAACATGGCCGGCGACGTGCCGTCGCCGGAGGCCGCCAAGAGCGCCGGCGAGGTCGAGCGGGAGGCCGCCGAGGCCGCCCAGGCCGCGGCCGTCGCGGCCCAGGAGATCCACGACGAGGTACGCGTGGCGGAGGCGCAGGCCACCGGCGGCAACAACCCGAAGGGTCTGCCCGCGCCGGAGCCGGTGTCCCCGGCCAGCCTGGTGAACGACCCGGCGGACCAGCGCGAGCGGGGCTGACCGGCAAATCCGAGAATCCCTCATACGGCGCTCCGGCGACTGCCACCATCGGTTCCAGGACGGGTGGTGAGCAGGGCCGGAGCGCCGTTTGCGCGTCCCGGGCCGCCCGTGGCGCGAACGAGGTGAGGCATGAAGGACCCGGCGAACCGGCTGTTCTCCCGTACCCCGGTCCCCGGCGCGCACGACCCGGCCGGTCCGATCGGCTCCCGGCGTACCGGAGGGGGTTTCGGGGTCCTGCCGTTCGTCTCCGAACCCGGTCCGGGAGCGCCTGCGACCGACGCGACCTGGGCCTGGTCGATCCGCCGGTTCGCCCGCGCGGCGGTCTGGCTGCTCCCGGCGTACGCGGTCCTCTACGGCCTGGTGGCGATGGCCAGCGACGGCGGTGTGGGCAACGACCCGTATCCGGCCGACGGCCGGCCGCTCTACCTGGTCGGCTGGGTCGCAGCGGTGTGGCTGGGGCTGCTCGCCCTGCTCGCGCTCACCGGCCTGCTCGCCGCCACCCGCTGCCGCCGCGTCGCGCTGGCCGGGCTGCTCGCGAGCATCGGCGGGATGGTGCTGATGCTGCCGTTCGCCGGGCTGGCCGAGCAGACGCCGGTGTTCGGCGTGACCGCACGCGGCATCGTGCTGTTCGGCGCCACCCTCTACAGCGTGGGCTGGTTCCTGACCGGCTGGTCGGTCGCCCGGTCCGGGATGTTCTCCTACGGCGACGGGACCATGCTGATGATCGCCGCCCCGCTGCTCGGCCTGGGCGGCGCGCTGATCGGCTCGCTCCAGACGTTCGGCGCGATCTTCGTGCTGGTCGCCGGCATCGGCATCGGCTACCGCAGCGGCCGCCTGGTGCCCGAGACCATCGCCCGGGACGCCGCAGCCGCCAGCGTCGCCGCCGCACCGGTGCCGCCGACGTCACCGAAGGGCCCACTCGGCGCCGGATGACCGGTTCGTCCGGCCGCCGGGAGCTGAACGGTTGCCGTGAGGTAACTGACAGTTGCCTGGCGAGGTGGCCGGTAGGCGGCTTTCGTGGCAATCCTTGCGTCCATGCCGTCTCCCAGGTCGCCGCTCTCGCGGCTGTTCACCGTGCTGCTGGCCGGCCTGCTCGCCGGGCTCGTCCTCGCGCTCGCCGCGCTTCCCGGCGGCCTGCTCGGCGGGTTCGCCGCGCGGGCCGCGCTCGGCGCGTACGCGGACCTGCCCGACGCGCTGCGCACCCCCGTGCAGCCGCAGCGCTCCTACCTCTACGCCAACGACGGCACCACCCTGATCACCACGTTCTACGACGTGAACCGCACCGACGTGTCGCTGGACGAGATCGCCCCGGTGATGCGGCAGGCGATCATCGCGGCCGAGGACCGGCGGTTCTACTCGCACGGCGGCGCTGACCTGCGCGGCATCGCCCGCGCGCTGGTGGCGAACGTCAAGGGCGGCGGCACCGAGCAGGGCGGGTCCACGCTGACCATGCAGTATGTCCGCAACGTGCTCAAGACCGACCCGAACCGCACCCCGGAGGAGCGGCAGGCCGCCACCGAGCAGACCGTCGGGCGCAAGCTCCAGGAGATCCGGTACGCGAACGCGCTGGAGCAGTCGCTCTCAAAGGACGAGATCCTCAACCGCTACCTCAACATCGCGTACTTCGGCTCCGGCGCGTACGGCGTCGCCGCCGCCGGCCAGCGCTACTTCGGCAAGGCCCCGGCCGACCTGACGCTGGGCGAGGCGGCGCTGCTCGCCGGCCTGGTGCAGTCGCCCGACGCGTACAGCCCGATCGACGGCGACAAGGACCAGGCGCTGGCCCGGCGCGGGTACGTGCTCGACGCGATGGCCGAGACCGGCGCGATCACCGCGCAGCAGGCCGCCGCCGCGAAGACCGAGGCGCTGACGCTGCGCCCGACCGCCCAGCCCAACGGCTGCACCGCCACCGCCCAGGGACACGACGACTGGGGCTTCTTCTGCGACTACCTGCGCCGCTGGTGGCTCACCCAGCCGGCCTTCGGCAGCACGCCCGAGGAGCGGGAGCAGGCACTGCGCCGGGGCGGTTACCGCGTCGTCACCACGCTCGACCCGGAGATCCAGCAGACCGCGCAGGAGCAGGCCACCAAGGTCTACGGGTACGGCAACAAGCGGGCGCTGCCGATCGCGGCGGTCGAGCCCGGCACCGGCCGGGTGCTCGCCATGGCGGTGAACCGGCACTACAGCCTCGACGCCAACCCGGACGGGCAGGCCAACCACCCGAACACGGTCAACCCGCTGATCTCCGGCGGCGCCAGCGTCGACGGCTACCAGGCCGGCTCGACGTTCAAGATGTTCACCATGCTGGCCGCGCTGGAGGCCGGCAAGCCGCTGTCCACCGGCTTCGACGCCCCCAGCAGGCTGCCCACCCGGTACGCCTCGGACGACGAGGGCAACTGCGACGGCACGTGGTGCCCGGCGAACGCCAACCCGCAGTGGATGGACGGCTACCGGATGATGTGGGACGGCTTCGGCCGCTCCGTCAACACGTACTTCGTCTGGCTGGCCGAGCAGGTCGGCGAGGACAAGGTGGTGGAGATGGCCCAGCGCCTCGGCATCACCTTCCGGGCCGACTCCGACGCCGCGTTCGCCCGCGACAACGCCGCCAACTGGGGCGCGTTCACGCTCGGCGTCGCCGCCACGACCCCGCTGGACCTGGCGAACGCGTACGCCACGGTGGCCGCCGAGGGCACGTACTGTACGCCGCTGCCGGTGGTCTCGGTGACCGCGCCGGACGGCGACGCCGTCGACGTGGCGCAGCCGTCCTGCAAGCGGGTGCTCGAACCGGACGTGGCCCGCGCCGCCACCGACGCGGCCCGCTGCCCGGTCGGCCAGCAGTCCGCGTTCGACCAGTGCAACGGCGGCACCGCCACCGCCGTCGACCGGATCGTCGGCCGCCCGGTGGCCGGCAAGACCGGCAGCTCGGAGCGCAACGCCACCGAGACGTTCGTCGGCTACACCCCGCAGGTTGCGGTGGCAGGCATCGCCGCCAACCCGGACGACGTCACCGACCTGGTCGGCTCCGCCGTGCAGGCCAAGGTGATCGACGCGGTGGCCCGGACCATCAAGACGGCGCTCGCCGGCAAGCCGGTGGCCGACTTCACCGCGCCGAGCCGGGCGCTGGTCGGCGACCCGCAGCGCCCGCAGCCGCCCCGCCGGACCGAGCCGGACCGCCGCGAGCAGCGCCAGGAGAGCGAGCTGCCCTCCGACGTGCTCCGCTGGCTGCGCGGCCGCGGGTAAGGAAGGGCCCCTTCTTAACGCCTCCGGTAGAGGAAGGGCCCCTTCTTAACGCCGCGCCGCGGCGCCGGACCCGCAACCGCGTCGACGGCCGCGTCCACGACCGCGTCGAGGGCGGCGGCCACCTCGTCCGGGGTGCCGTCGCCGTCGAGCGTGACGAACGAGCCGAACTCCGGCAGTGCCCGGTAGGCGGCGTCCAGCGCGCGCAGGTGCGCCAGCTCCTCGGTGTCGATGCCCCGCGCGGCCACCCGCCGCTGCGCCACCCCGGGCGAGGTGGCCAGGAAGCACACCACCGCCGGGCGCGGGAAGACCGCGTAGACGGTGCGCACGACGCGCCGTCCCCGGTCGCCGCGGGCCGCCATGATCACGTCCTGGCACCAGGTCCACCGGTCCAGCACCGCCACCCGTCCGGTCAGGCGGGCCACCGCGACGGTCCGGGCCATCGCCGCCGCGCGCACCGTCGCCTCCAGCGCCGGATAGACGGTACGGCCGAACAGCGCCGTCCCGTCGGCGCGGCCGAGCGCCCGCGCCAGCCGGTTCCACAGCGGCCGCCCACCGGCGTTCTCGAAGTACCGCGCCCGCACACCCCGCTCGCGCAGCCGCGCCGCCAAAGCCCTGGCCTGGGTGGTCTTGCCGGAGCCGTCGACGCCGATCAGCGCGATCATCACGGGGCGGCCCATGGGCCCGGACGCTAACGCACCCGGACAACTCTCCACGGGACGTGTCGGATCCGGCCGGGCGGCTCCGACCCACCGGTGAGCGTGTCCGACCGGGACGCGCCGATACGCGGAGGAGCAGCGCATGGGCAACGTCGTCTACGGGGTGCACACGTCGGTCGACGGCTTCATCGAGGGCCCGAACGGCGAGTTCGACTGGCCGGAGATGGGGGAGGAACTGTCCGCGTACTCGATCGGGCTGGCCGAGCGGGCCGACGCCTTCGTCTACGGGCGGCGGGTGTGGGAGATGATGTCCTCCTACTGGCCGCAGGTCGAGTCGATCTCCGACCACCCGCACGACCTGGCGTTCGCGCCGATCTGGCGGCGTACCCCGAAGATCGTGGTCTCCCGCACGCTCGCCGAGGCCTCCCACGGCGCCGTTGTGGTCGGCGGCGGCGACCTGGCGAAGGAGTTCGCCGAGGTCCGTGAGCGGTTCCCCGGCGACCTGCTGGTCACCGGCGGCACCGGCGCGGCGACGGCGCTGGCCGCGCTCGGGCTCGTCGACACCTACGAGGTGATCGTGCACCCGGTGGTGCTCGGCGGCGGACGGCAGGTGCTGCCCGGCCTGGCCCGGCAGAGCCTGCGGCTGGTCGAGACGCGCACGTTCGACGGACGGTCGGTGCTGCTGCGCTACGGGCGGGCCTGACGCCTCAGCGGCCCCGGCGGCGGGGCCGGTACGTGGCGAGCGCGGCCGGTACGCCGCGCCGCACGATGCCGGCCCGGTCGCTGTCCCCGCGCAGCACCGCGGCGGCGGTCTTGCGGGCCTGCTCGACGGTGAAGTGCGGCGGCAGCATCAGCTCGGCCGGGTCCACCACGGCGTTCACCACCACCGGGCGGTCCGCGTCGAGCACCCGCTGCCACAGGCCGTCCACCCGGTCGGGGGAGTCGACCAGCTCACCGCCGAGGCCCAGCACCTCGGCCCACCTGTGGTACGCGACGTCCGGCAGGTCCTGGCTGTCCGGGAACATCGGCGTGCCCTCGCCGGACCGCTGCTCCCAGCTGACGAAGGCCAGATCCCGGTTGTTGAGCACCAGCACCACGAACCGGGGGTCGGCCCACTCCCGCCAGTACCTCGCCACCGTGATCAGCTCGTTGACGCCGTTCATCTGCATCGCGCCGTCGCCGAGCAGCGCGATCACCGGCCGGTCCGGGTGGGCGAACTTCGCCGCCAGCGCGTACGGCATGCCGCCGCCCATTGAGAGCAGCGTGCCGGAGAGGCTGGCCAGCATGCCGGGGCGGACCCGCACGTGCCGGGCGTACCAGGCGGTGGCGGTGCCGCAGTCCACGGCGAGCATGGCGTCGCCTGGCAGCGCGTCGTCGAGCGAGGTGAACAGCGACTGCGGGTTGACCGGGTCGGCCGGCTGGGCGGCGACCTCGCGTTGCGAGGCCCGCCACTTGCCGGTGGCGTCGGCGAGGGTGGCCCGCCAGGCGGTCGGGCCCGGCCCCGGGCCCAGCTCCTTGAGCAGGGCGCGCAGCGTCGGCCCGGCGTCACCGGTCAGGTTCACCTCGGTCGGGTAACGCAACCCCATCCGGGTGCCGTCGATGTCGATCTGCACCGCCCGGGCCTGGCCCTCCGGCGGGTAGAACTCCGAGTACGGCATCTGGCTGCCGACGATCAGCAGCCTGTCGCACTCGCGCATGAGCTGCCAGCTCGGGCGGCTGCCGAGCAGGCCGATCGCGCCCGTCACCCAGGGCTGCCGGTGGTCGACGGCGGTGAAGCCGAGCAGCGCGGTGGCGACCCCGGCGCCGAGCCGGTCGGCGATCCGGCGTACCTCGTCCTCGGCGCCCAGCGCGCCCTGCCCGACCAGCATCGCCACCCGCTCGCCGCCGCGCAGCACCTCGGCGGCGCGGCGCACGTCGGCCTCCGGCGGCACCGTCGGCTCGCTGCTCGGTACCGCGCTGGTGTGGTAGTAGCCGTGGGCGTGCGGCGGGTGCGGCACCGCCGGCAGGTCCTGCACGTCGGAGGGCAGGACCAGAGCGGTCACGGTACGCCGGGCCAGCGCCGTCCGGCAGGCCCGGTCGACCAGGTGCCGGGCCTGCGACGGGTCGTCGAGCTGGGCCAGGAACGCCGACGCCACGTCCTTGTAGAGGGAGAGCAGGTCCACCTCCTGGTAGTAGCCGCCGCCCTCGGCGGGCAGCGCGGTGTGCCCGAGCAGCGCCACCACCGGCTGGTGGTCGAGCTTCGCGTCGTAGAGGCCGTTGAGGGCGTGGATCGCGCCGGGGCCGCTGGTCACCACCACGCATCCGAGCGGGCCGCCGCCGTACTTGACGTGCGCGCCGGCCGCGAAACCGGCCGTCTCCTCGTGCCGGACCTGGATGAACCGGGCCCGCCCCTCGGCCCGCTGCAACGCCGAGGTCATGCCGTTGATCCCGTCGCCCGGGTAGCCGTAGTAGCGGTGCACGCCCCACTCGGCGAGCCGGGCCACCAGGTAGTCGGCGACGGTGGCGTCGCGGGGGAGGTTGCCGTCGTGATCCGCGCCCATCGTGGTCCCTCCGTCACCGTCGGCCTTCCGGCTCCGTTCCCCGCCCGGGACGACGGAAACCCGGCCCGCGCCGGAGCGGCCGGGCGGGCCGGGCAGAATCGCCTGGTGCCCGTCCACGAGATCACCGACCCCGACGACGACCGGATCGCCGACTACCGCGCGCTCACCGACGTGGAGCTGCGTACCCGCTGGGAACCGCCGCACGGGCTGTTCATCGCCGAGGGGGAGCTGGTGCTGCGGCGTGCGCTGCGGGCCGGCTACCCGGCCCGGTCGTACCTGGTCGACGCCAAGCGGGTGGACCAGCTCGCCGACCTGGACACCGGTGACGCGCCGGTGTACGCGGCGACGCCGGACGTGCTCCAGCGCGCCACCGGTTTCCACGTGCACCGGGGCGTGCTCGCCTCGTTCCACCGCAAGCCGCTGCGCTCCGCCGACGAGGTGCTCGCCGCCGCCCGGCGGGTGGTGATCCTGGAGGACGTCAACAACCACACGAACCTGGGCGCGATCTTCCGGGGCGCCGCAGCGCTCGGCGTCGACGCGGTGCTGCTGTCCCCGACCTGCGCCGACCCGCTGTACCGGCGCAGCGTACGGGTCAGCATGGGCGAGGTGTTCGCGGTGCCGTACGCCAAGCTCGACAGCTGGCCCGGCGGGCTGGACCAGGTCCGGGCGGCCGGGTTCACAGTGCTCGCGATGACGCCGGCGCCTGACGCCGTACCGATGCAGCGGCTGACCCCGGCGCAGCGCGAGCGGGCGGCGTTGCTGCTCGGGGCGGAGGGGCCGGGGCTGACCGCGGCGGCGCAGGCCGCCAGCGACGTGCGGGTGGTGATCCCGATGCGGCGCGGCGTGGACTCGCTGAACGTGGCGGCCGCCGCGGCGGTGGCGTTCTGGGAGCTGGGGCGGGAAGACGCGCTCTGACGTACAGCTTGCATGACCATGCGATGGCGTGCATAATCTTCCTTGTGTCCAAGGTTCTCACCTCCCTGCCCATCGGCGAACGTGTCGGCATCGCCTTCTCCGGCGGCCTCGACACCTCGGTAGCCGTCGCGTGGATGCGCGACAAGGGCGCCGTCCCCTGCGCCTACACCGCTGACATCGGCCAGTACGACGAGCCCGACATCGCCTCGGTGCCCGGCCGCGCGCTCAGCTACGGCGCCGAGGTCGCCCGCCTCGTCGACTGCCGCGCCGCCCTGGTCGAGGAAGGGCTGGCGGCGCTGACCTGCGGCGCCTTCCACATCCGCTCCGGCGGGCGGGCCTACTTCAACACCACGCCACTGGGCCGGGCCGTGACCGGCACGCTGCTGGTCCGCGCGATGATCGCCGACGACGTGCAGATCTGGGGCGACGGCTCGACGTTCAAGGGCAACGACATCGAGCGGTTCTACCGGTACGGCCTGCTGGCGAACCCGCAGCTGCGGATCTACAAGCCGTGGCTGGACACCGACTTCGTCACCGAGCTGGGCGGCCGCACCGAGATGTCGGAGTGGCTGCTGGAGCGCGGCCTGCCCTACCGGGACAGCACCGAGAAGGCGTACTCCACCGACGCCAACATCTGGGGCGCCACCCACGAGGCCAAGACGCTCGAACACCTGGACACCGGCATCGAGACCGTCGAGCCGATCATGGGCGTCAAGTTCTGGGATCCGTCCGTGGAGATCCCCACCGAGGACGTCACCATCGGCTTCGACCAGGGCCGCCCGGTGACGATCAACGGCAAGGAGTTCGGCAGCGCCGTCGACCTGGTGCTGGAGGCCAACGCCATCGGCGGCCGGCACGGCCTGGGCATGTCCGACCAGATCGAGAACCGGATCATCGAGGCCAAGAGCCGCGGCATCTACGAGGCCCCCGGCATGGCGCTGCTGCACGCCGCGTACGAGCGGCTCGTCAACGCCATCCACAACGAGGACACGCTCGCGAACTACCACAACGAGGGCCGCCGCCTCGGCCGCCTCATGTACGAGGGCCGCTGGCTGGACCCGCAGGCGCTGATGCTGCGCGAGTCGTTGCAGCGCTGGGTCGGCACGGCGGTCACCGGCGAGGTCACGCTGCGGCTGCGCCGGGGCGAGGACTACTCGATCCTGGACACCACCGGCCCGGCGTTCAGCTACCACCCGGACAAGCTGTCGATGGAGCGCACCCAGGACTCGGCGTTCGGCCCGGCCGACCGGATCGGCCAGCTCACCATGCGCAACCTGGACATCGCCGACTCCCGCGCCAAGCTGGAGCAGTACGCCTCCGTCGGCATGGTCGGCGGCGGCACCCCGCAGCGGATCGTCGGCGCCGCCCAGGCGGCCTCGACCGGGCTGATCGGCGCCATGCCGCAGGGCGGCGCGGAGGCCATCGCCTCCCGGGGCGTGCCCACCGCCGAGGACGAGGCGCTCGACCGGGCCGCGATGGAGTTCGGCGTCGACTGACCGCCGCCGTCCGCGGACCGTCGCCCCACCGGGCAGCGGTCCGCGGCTCGTCTCACCTGACCGCCCGCCGGTCCCGCCTCCCCGCGGGCCGGCGGGCGGTGTGGCTCTCGGCAACGGTGGTGACGCAGGGTAGCGTGTCGCCCGTGTTCCCTACCGTGCGTGAGGTGCTGGACCTGGTGCCCGTGCGCCACGGCGCGCCGCGCCTGGTCGCGGGGAACGCCGGGCTGGACCGGTCGGTGCGCTGGGTGCACATCGCCGAGGTGCCCGACATCGCCACCCTGCTCGGCGGCGGGGAACTGGTCCTCACCACCGGGATCGGGCTGCCGGGCGACGACGCCGGGCTCCGCGAGTTCATCGGCGCGCTGGCCGACGTCGGCGTCTCCGGGCTGGTGGTCGAACTGGGCCGCCGCTACGTCAGCGGAGTGCCACGCGTGATGGCCGCCGCCGCCGAACGACGCGGCCTGCCCCTGATCGAGCTGCGCCGGGGCACCCCGTTCGTCCGGATCACCGAGGCGGTGCACGCGCTGATCGTGGACGCCCAGCTCACCGAGCTGCGCGCCACCGAGGAGATCCACCAGCGGTTCACCGAACTGTCGGTGGAGGGCGCCGAACCGGCCGAGGTGCTGCGGCAGGCCGCCGAACTGGCCGGCTGCCCGATGGTGCTGGAGAACCTGTCCCGGCAGGTGCTCGCGTACGACCCGGCGGGGGAGAACGCCCAACTGCTGCTGGACGGCTGGGAGCGGCACTCGCGGCAGATCCGCCCGCCCGGGCGCACCGCGTACGACCCGGACAGCGGCTGGCTCGTCACCACAGTGGGCGCGCGGGGACAGGACTGGGGACGGCTGCTGCTGCGCTGGCCGGCGACCGAGTCCACCCCGCCGACCCGGCTGACCATCCTGATCGAACGGGCCGCCTCCACGCTGGCGCTGGGCCGGCTGATCCGGCGCGACGCCGAGGGCCTGGAACGGCAGATCCACCGTACGCTGCTGACCGCCCTGATCGACCACACCCGTCCGGTGGACGAGGTGGCGCTGCGCGCCAAGGCGCTCGGCGTCGTCCTGGACCGCCGCCACCTGGTCGGCGTCGTGGTCCGGCACCGCGCCGGCGAGCCGTCCGGTGACGCGGGCGCCCCCGACGACGAGCCGGCTGCCCGCCGGGGCGCGCGCCGCGACACCGACGCCGAGGACCCGGAAGCCGGCCCCGCCCGGCTGCGCGACCTCGCCGAGGCGGTCAGCCAGGCCGTCCGGGACGCCAAGCTCACCGCGCTGACCAGCCCGCTCGACGACCAGGCCGTGGGCGCGCTGCTGGCGCTCCCCGACCCGGCCGCCGAGGAGAAGGCACTGTCCGCGTTCGCCGCGGCGTTGCGCCGGGTACGCCTCGACGCCGCCCCCGCCGCCCGCCCGGCGTCCCGCACGTCGGAGTCGACTGACCGTCCCGCCGGACGGGCCGTGACATCGGGGAGCGCACGGCCGGTCGACGCGCCGCCCCGGGCCGCGATCGTGGTGGCGGCCGGGTCCGGTGTGAGCAGCCTGCGCGAGGCACGCCGGTCGCTGATCGAGGCGCGGCAGGTCGCCGAGGCGGCGCGGCGGGATCCCCGGGACCTGCCCTGCTACCGGCTGCCGCACGTGGGGCTGGCCGGGCTGCTGCACCTCTTGCGTGACGAACCCCGGTTGCAGACGTTCGTCGAGCGTGAACTCGGGCCGCTGCTCGCCTACGACGCCCAGCACCCGCGGGAGCAGTTGCTCGGCACGCTGCGGGCGTACCTGGAGCAGGGGCGCAACAAGTCGGCCGGCGCGGCCGCCGCGCACCTGTCCCGGCCGGCGTTCTACGAACGGCTGGCCCGCATCGGCCGCATCCTCGACGCCGACCTCGACTCGGTGGACAGGTGCCTGTCCCTGCACGTGGCCCTGCTGGCCCTGGACGCCATCCGCACCCCCTGACCCGGTCCGGGGTCGGCCCGCACCCCCGCCTGCCCCGCTGATCATGAGGTCTGGGCCGACTCGCCGATCTTGGAGTTGTGGCGCCCGTAATGCCCCTGAAGCGAGGTGCCACAACTCCAAGATCGATGACGTGTGGGC
This sequence comes from Micromonospora sp. RV43, assembly GCF_001029515.1. NCBI lineage: Bacteria > Bacillati > Actinomycetota > Actinomycetes > Micromonosporales > Micromonosporaceae > Micromonospora > Micromonospora sp. RV43. Next base: position 13,543 of record NZ_LEKG01000096.1, read on the forward strand.
GGTCAGGCCAGGGCGGTCAGGGTCTTGGCGTAGAGGGCGGGGACGAAGTTGTCGCCGCCGGGGGTGAACACGTCGGAGGTGGCCGCGGCCTGCCACGCGGTGTCGGGCAGCGCCGCCACCAGGGCGCGGACCACCGGGACGTCGCGCCACTGGTCCTGCTGGGCGAGCAGGCTCAGCGCGACCACCGACTCCTCCACCTCGCCCACGCACTCGAACGGCTTGTGCCCGTCGATGCCGAGCAGCTCCCGGTAGCCGGGGATCTGGGACTCGTCGGCCAGCAGGTCACCGCCGAAGATGCCGGTCAGCCGCTCCCGGGGCATGAACGGCGCCATGGCCAGGAACACGAACCGGCACTTCGGGCAGTCGCGGCACCAGCGCTCGCTCGCGTCGCGCAGCTTGAACGCCGCGTTGCAGCTGGTCACCACCGCGTCGTACCGGTCGATCTCGGCGAACAGCCGGGCGATGTGCAGCTCGGACAGGGAGCGCAGCAACGAGAAGTACGGCTCGGTGAGCCCGGCGTGCTCGGCCAGCGCCGCGCGCAGCAGCCCTTCCGCCTCGACGCCCTTCGACCACTGGTGGTTGATCTCGTGGCCGTTCCAGATCAGGTTCGGGTCGGACGCGGAACGCTCGTTCGACATCACCACCGGGCCGAGCCCGTGCAGGACGGCGGTGGCCACGGCGATCAGCGAGTTGATCGCGGTGACCGGGATGTGCCCGTTGCGCGCGCCTGCCGCGTTCAGCTCGAACAGCACCGGGTCGAGCCGCCGCCGGGCGGCCAGCGGCACCAGGTCGGAGGCCTCGTTCACCGACACGATCACGTGGTTCGGGTTGACCGAGAACGGCACCGGGTCGAGGCCGGCGCGGCGCAGCGCCTCCAGCGTGACGATGGAGTCCTTGCCGCCGCCCACCGCCGACAGCGGACGACGGTCGGAGTTGTCCACCGGCACCGCCGGGTCCACGGTGCCCGACGGCACCTCGGGACGCAGTTCCAGCACGTGCGGCAGCTCGTTGCGGTACGCGTACTCGGCGAGGCCCTTGGTGTAGACGGCGGTGACCAGCGCGACGGCGGCGGCGCCCAGCGGTGCGGGCAGCACCAGCCGGGGCGGCGCGGCGGCCTTGTAGTAGCTGACGCCGGCGACCACGTGCAGCAGCTCCAGCACCCGGGCCAGGGTGGCCGCTGTGGCGTCGGAGACCGGCTCGGCCGGCAGCGGAAGCGTGATCACCTCGGTGAACCGCTGCTCGCCGTCGGGACCGGTCAGGGCGTAGTCGAACAGGACCTCGCCGGTGGCGAAGTCGATCGAGTAGGACGGGAAGGTGAAGGCGTCCATCCGCCGCAGCTGCTCGTTGGGCACACGCCATACTAGGCCCTGGTTCGTCCGTCCGTGTCCGGCTGGGCCGGACCCTGCCCGCCGTCGACCGAGTCCGAGGAGAGCCCGTGCGCCTGTCTGATCTGCGCGGACGTCATGTCGCCGTCTGGGGTGCCGGCCGCGAGGGCCGGGCCGCGGTGACCGCGATCGCCGCGCACGGGCCGGCCGGCCTGGTCGTCGTCGACGACAGCGCCAACTTCCTCACCCTGCCCTGGGACGGTCCGCTGGCCGCCGCCGCGCCGCTCGTCACCGGCGAGGAGGGATTCGAACGCCTCGCAGCCGCCGACGTGGTGGTCCGCTCGCCGGGTGTGCCGAACACCCACCCGTGGATGGTGGAGCTGCGCCGCCGGTCAGTGCCCGTCACGCAGGGCAGCGCGCTGTGGATGGCCGACCACGCGGACCGGACCGTCGGGGTGACCGGCAGCAAGGGCAAGAGCACCACGTCCAGCCTGATCAGTCACCTGCTCACCGCGATGGACCGGCCGAACGTGTTCGGCGGCAACATCGGGGTGCCGCTGCTGGACCTGCCCGAGGCGGAGCTGTACGTGCTGGAGCTGTCCAGCTACCAGTGCTCCGACCTGACCGACTCGCCGCGGGTGGCGGTGGTGACCGCGCTGTTCCCGGAGCATCTGGACGCGCACGGCGGTGAGCGGGAGTACTACCGGGACAAGCTGAACCTGATCGCGCACGGCCCGCACGCCGTCGTGGTCAACGGCGCCGACCCGCGGCTGGCGGCGGAGCTGGGCGACCGTGCGGCGGTACGCGCCGGCTCGCCGGACACCACGCACGTGGCCACCGGGCCGGACGGCACGCAGTGGTTCCACCTGCGGGACACGCCGCTGTTCCCGCGCGCGGTGCTGCCGCTGGTCGGGCGGCACAACGAGGGCAACCTCTGCGTCGCGCTGGCGGTGCTGGACGCGCTCGGCGTCGATGTGGTGGCGCGCAAGGACAGCCTCGCCGTGGCGGTCGCCGAGTTCCAGGGCCTGGCGCACCGGCTCACCGAGATCGCCGACCCGTCGGGGCTGACGTTCGTCGACGACACGCTCGCCACCAGCCCGTACGCGGCCATGCACGCGATCGACGCGTACGAGGGACGGCCGCTGACCGTGATCGTCGGCGGGGCCGACCGAGGGCTGGACTACAGCCCGCTGCGCGCGCACCTGGCCGGCCGGGAGATCACAGTGATCGGCGTGCCGGACAGCGGCCCCCGCATCGTGGAGGCGCTGTCCGGGCTGCCGTCGGTGCGTACCGAACTGGCCGACGACCTGGTCGCCGCCGTCGGGCTGTCCCGCAAGCTCACCCCGGCCGGCGGGGTGGTGCTGTTGTCCCCGGCGGCACCGAGCTACGGCCGGTTCCGCAACTTCGAGCACCGCTCCGAGGTGTTCGCGCAGGCGGTCGCCGACACCGCCCGCTGAGTCAGCCGCGCTCCGCCCGCGTGTGCCGCGGCGGCCCCGGCTCGGCCGACAGGATCGCGTCGAGGGACTCGGTGGGCGCCGAGTTGTCGACCGGCTCGCGCGGTGCCGGCGCGACCTCGGTGGGCGCGGCCGCCGGGCCGACGTCGGTCGCCCGCCGCTTGACCGGCGTCCACGCGAACGCGAGCGCGCCGCCGACGAGCGCCAGCAGCATGCCGATCAGGAACCCGCCCAGGTTCGAGGTGAGCCAGGAGACCAGCCCGAGCACGAGCGAGAGCACCGCGTAGAAGACGCGTTGCTGCGGCGTGGTGATCAGCAGCACGCCGCAGATCACCAGGACCAGGGGGACCAGGTACGCGGCCAGCCCTTGCGGCCCGACGTGCAGCAGCACCCCGAGCGGCGCGCGCAGCGTCACGAGCATCTCCGCGCCGCCGAGCGCGATGAGCAGCCCGGCGGTGAACGGCCGCGCCCGGCGCCAGCGCCGCCAGCGTGTACGGACGCCGGCGGCGGGCGCCGAGTGCTGTCCTGCGGTCACGTCAGCACCCTTCGGAGCTGAAGCCCATGCGCAGGTTGGGCAGCGTGAAGACGGCGGCGGTGGTGGCGTAGTTGTTCTGCCGCAGGTTGGTGATGGTCACGGTGTCGGCCTGCTGGGCGAACACGCCCGGGTTGCCCTTGACCCCGGGGACCTTGTCGACGGTGCTGGCGTCCTGCCCGACGTCGATGTTCTTGAAGGAGGCGTTACCGGCGATCTCGTCGCCGTCGACCACGAGCGTGCGGGCGGTCACCGGCTTGCCGGAATTGCCGGCGGTGATCCGCAGGTTGGTCCCGCCCAGGTTGATGCTCTGGCAGAGATTGGTCAGCTCGGCCTTGTCGATCGCCGAGACGATCACGAGCACCTGCCCGCCGGTGTCGCCCTGGTTGGGGCTGTCCGGGATCATCTGGTCGAGCGTGGCGAACTGCTCGAACCCGGTGCCCTCCAGCTTGTCGGCGGTGACAGTGAACGGCATGCCCGAGATGGCGAACTGCGCGCCGAGCACACCCTGCGCGGTCAGCACAACCATGCCGGCCGCGCCGGCCGCCACGGCGCCGAACGTGACAGCGAACCGGCGCCAGCGTACGCCGCTTCTCGGTTGATCGGTCTCGATCTGCTCGATCTGCTCCGACATGCCGGCCCCTTTCGAGATCAATTCATCTGCGACGATGTGAATTGGCTTCGCAGGATGTGCGCCGAGGGGCGCAGGCCGAAGTTACCGCTGAGTAAAGGGGCGGTCAACTGCCTGTAGCGGATCGTTGGGCGGTATTTGCCAAAAGCGGCCAAAGTGAAAAACCGCTGCGGTTTTCCACCACTCAGGGCTGGCCGGGCGCGCAGGGCGCGGTCGCGGCCGGGCCGTCGTCCGCCCGGGCCGCCCGGGCGACACGGCCCGCCTCCCGCGGGCCGAGGAACGGCGCGGTGGCCGCGTACGTGAGCGCCGGCAGCAGCAACGGCAGCTCCTCGGCCCGCCCCTGCGCCACCCGCTCACGGATGGTGGCGTGGATGCCGCCGACCACAATGGACAACAGTGCGTCCCGGTCCACGCCGGCCGGATCCGGCCCGGCGTCGGCGAAGAACCGGCGGAAGCTGCTCAGCAGCGCGTCGCGCTCCCGGCGTGCGTCGGGGCCGGCCGCGTCCACCTCGACCAGCGCCATCCGGGCGAAGGCGGGCACGCTCGCCAGCACGTCGAGCAGCGTGCGCAGCGCCGCCCGGGCGGCCTCCGGCCAGTCCGGGCCGGCGTCGCGGTAGGCGTCCTCCATCAGGTGCGACACCACCGCGATGCCGTGCCGGTACGCGGCCAGGAACGCGTCCTGCTTGCCGCTGAACAGCGCGTAGAACGCGGGCCGGGTGACCCCGGCGGCGTGGCAGATGTCGCTGACCCGGGCGTTGTCGTACCCCCGGGTGGCGACCTCCCGGACCAGCCCGTCGAAGAGGCGGTCGCGCTGGGTCGCCGCCACCTCCTCGGCCGGCACGCGTCGCGGGCCGCGCTTGATGGCGCGGTCCGGGTCGCGGCCGTGGCGGGCACCCGGCAGGGGTACGGGCGCCGGCGACGGCGGGCTCGGGACTGTCACTCATCGACCTTTCTTGATGCGTTGACTTTACGACCCTCCGAGGTTTATAACTTTCGACACGCTCAGTTCACGCCTCGTCACCGCTGGTGATCTCTTCTCGTCGGTCACCCGAACGCGTCGAAGGAGGGCCGGATGGCTGCCATTATCGCCGCGCGCACCCGTCCCCCCAAGGCCGGAGAGATCCAGGTGACGCGGCGTCGCCGCACTGCGCCACGCCGCCCGGCCCGCTGAGGCCGCAGCGGCGCACCACCACCTGCGGCGGCCCGATCCCGGCCGCCGCGCCCACCGGCTCCGTCCATGCCGGACGCCGCCGGCACCGTTTCCTGTCCCACCGCCGGAAGGAACAACCATGCCCAGGTACGGACGCATCGGCGCGGGCCTCGCCGCCCTGGCGCTGCTGACCGGTCTGGTCGGCGCCGCCCCCGCCACCGCCGCACCCTCCACCTCGCTCGCCAGCGCCGTGCTGACCTACCCGACCGTCGCCGGCACCGCCGTGTCGGTGGGCGACGTCATCCAGGCCAGCCTGCGCAGCGGCACCAACGCCACGTTCTACTCCTCGACCAGCGGCACCACCGGCATCAAGTGCGCCGCGTCCAGCTTCAGCGCCAAGGTGCTGACCAACCCGACCGCACCCGGAACCGCGACCGAGAGCCTCACCGCGCAGTCGTTCACCAGCTGCACGACGAACGTCTTCGGCACCACCGGCGTGCAGAGCGTCACGGTCAACAACCTGCCGTACACCACCTCGGTGACCAGCGCCGGCGTGGTCAAGATCTCCGGGACGACGGCGGCGCCGATCCAGAGCACAGTCGTGCTCAACTCGCTGCTCGGCACGATCACCTGCGTCTACCGCACCAGCACGAACTCGCTGACCGGCACGGCGTCCAACGCCACCAACTCGATCAGCTTCACCAACCAGCCCCTGACCAAGTTCTCCGGCCCGTCGCTGTGCTTCGGCACCGCGTACTTCACCGCGTCGTACTCGCCGGTGAAGGACACCAGCAAGACCGGCAGCCCGGCGGTCTACGTCAACTGACACCCGGCTCTCGGGCCGGTGCGCGGCGATTCGCCGGGCGCCGGCCCGCACGCCGGTTCAGCCGGCCGTCAGCGTCGCGTGCAGCGCGCGCATCGACCGCAGCGCCGACCGGATCTCCTGGAGGTAGCGGCCCGGAGTCAGGGTCGGCTCCGGTACGGCCACCGCGGCACGTGCGGCCGGGTCCACCCCGACCGTCTCGATGCCGCACCCGTACGGCACGGCGAGCGTCCGCAGCGCGTCGCAGTGCTGGAACGGCACGTAGATCGGGGCGGTCACCATCAGCACCGGGTCGTCCGCGCGCAGCCGCACATGCTCGGCCCAGAACCGCTGCGTGTCGGCGGTGTGCGCGCGACGGCGGTCCGGTTCGCTCGACGGCGCGGCGAGCACCCGTACCGGGGGCAGCCCGGCCGGCCGGTAGGTGCGCGAGGACCAGGCCCGGTGCGGATGATCGGCCGGCTCGCCGCGCTCGTCGTCCGGCTCGTCCACCCCGAACGCCAGCCGCACCCCGGCGTCGAGGACGTCCACCTCGGTGGCGCAGCCGGACAGGCCGGCGGCGTCGAGCGTGCGGGACTCGGCCGCTGACAGCGGCCGGAAGCTGCCGAGCACGGCCACCTCGCCGGTCACCTCGGCCGCCGTCCGGGCCAGCACCGCCGCGTACGCGGTACGCCGCAGGCAGGCGTGCGCCAGCCCGCCGAGCACCAGCAGGTGCGCGTACCCGGATCGGGCCGGCGCGACGGCGCGGACCAGGCCCAGCGCGGCGGCGGCGCTCAGCACCAGTCCGGCGGTGGCCGGGTCGAACGCCGGCTCCCGGGCGTCCGGGCGTTCCCGTCCCTGCCGGAAGTCCCAGCGGCGGGCGGAGAACGCGTCCAGCCCGGCCAGCACCGCAGCCAGGTCGCCGCCGGGCCAGTCACCGCCGAAGTGCGCCACGAGACGCCGCACCGGCGCCGACTCCACCCAGGACCGGACCCCGGCCAGGAGTTGCGCCCGCGTCGTGCCCGCCGCGCCGCCCGGCAGCGTCACCTGATCCGTCCGCACCCGGCGGATGCTACCGCCCGGGACAGTTGTTTCTGCCCCGGTCGCGGTGGGAGCGTGCGGGGATCCACCTCCGCTGAAGGGTGCGCCGATGACCTCCGACGACCTGCTGGCCCGGCACCGGGCCGTGCTCCCCTCCTGGATGCCGCTCTACTATGCCGAACCGCTGGAACTCGTCGCCGGTTCCGGCCGCCGGGTCACCGACGCGGCCGGCCGGACCTATCTGGACTTCTTCGGCGGGGTGCTGACCACGATGGTCGGCCACGACATCCCGGAGATCCGGGAGGCGGTCGAGCGACAGCTGCGGACCGGGCTCGTGCACACCTCGACGCTCTACCTGATCCGGCAGCAGGTCGAGCTGGCCGAGAAGATCGCCCGGCTCTCCGGCATCCCGGACGCCCGCGTGTTCTTCACCAACTCCGGCACCGAGGCGAACGAGGCCGCGCTGCTGGTCGCCACGAACCACCGGCGCTCGCACCAGATCCTCGCGGTGCGCAACAGCTACCACGGCCGGTCGTACGCGACGATGGGCGTCACCGGCAACCGCGGCTGGTCGGCCAGCGCCCTCAACCCGTTGCAGGTGGCCTGGCTGCACTCCGGTGAACGGCTGCGCGGACTGCTGGCCCGGCTCGACGCCGCCGACCGGGTCGACGCGGCGGTCGAGGACCTGCGCGAGGTGCTCGCCACCCAGACCGCGGGCGACGTGGCCTGCCTGATCGCCGAGCCGGTGCAGGGTGTCGGTGGCTTCGTGCACGGACCGGACGGGCTCTTCGCCGCCTGGAAGAAGGTGCTCGACGAGCACGGCATCCTGCTGATCAGCGACGAGGTGCAGACCGGGTGGGGGCGTACCGGCGAGCACTTCTGGGGCTACCAGGCGCACGGCGTGACGCCGGACCTGCTCACGTTCGCCAAGGGCATCGGCAACGGGTTCGCGCTCGCCGGGGTGGTCGGCCGGGCCGAGGTGCTGGAGTCGGTGCCGGCGATCAGCTTCTCCACGTTCGGCGGCAACCCGGTCTCCACCGCCGCCGGCAACGCGGTGCTCGACTACCTGCTCGACCACGACCTGCAGGGCAACGCCGCCCGGGTCGGCGCGATCCTGGGCGACGGCCTGCGCGCCGCCGTCGCCGGGCTGGAGCAGGTCGCCGAGGTACGCGGCAAGGGCCTGATGCTCGCCGTCGAGTTCGTCCACCCGGGCACCGTCGAGCCGGACGCGGAGCTGACCACCCGCGTCTTCGAGGCGTGCCGGGCCGGCGGCCTGCTCGTGGGCAAGGGCGGCCTGTACGGCAACGTGATCCGGATGGGCCCGCCGCTGACGCTCACCGAGGACGAGGCCCGGGAGGGCCTGACGATCATGGTCGACGCGATCCGCGCCTCGATCGAGGCGTGAGCGTCAACCCGGCCGGCGCCGTCCCGCCCGTCCGGACCTGAGCAGCCGCAGCAGACCCGCCCCGGCCAGGTACGCCACCAGCGCCGGGGCGGGCAGGCCCAGCGGCTCCGGCGCCGTCTTGGGCGCGAGGCTGTTCAGCAGCAGGCCGAGCAGCACGCCCGCGTACCCGGCGACGGCCAGACCGGCGCGCAGCCGCCGGCCACCCGCCCCGGCCGGCCCGGTCGCGGCCGGGCGGCGGGTGCGGGCCTCGACCGGACCGAAGACGGCGACCAGCACGGCCAGCACCGCGGCCAGCGCGAGCAGCCACGGTACGCGCCACGCCCACCAGGCCGCCGAACCGACCGGGGGAGCAGGCAGCACGCCGAGCGCGTCCAACAGGCCGACGAGCAGCACCGCGGCGGTCAGGTGCCAGAGGAACAGCGTGAGCACCACGGCGTTGACCGCGAGCACCGCCTGCCAGGGGCCGGACCGGCGCAGCCAGCGCCCGGCCGGGCGTCGCAGCAGCAGGATGAGGCCGAGCTGGGCGGCGGCCGCGGCCATCAGCGCCAGGCTCGGCGGTGCCGCGTTGTCCAGCCGCTCGCCCGGTACGTGGAGCATCGCCACCGGGTACGGCCCGGCCACCGTGAGCAGCACCAGCGCGACCAGGCCGCCGCCCAGCAGGACCGCGCCGGCCCGGCCGGACAGCGGCAGCCCGCGGCGGAACAGGCCCCGAGGTCCGGCTTCACCAGCATCGGCCGCGTCGGCGCCGGCCGCGTCGCCGGTGCGGCGGGCGTCCGCCCGGGCGGCGTCGTACCAGGCGAAACCGACCTGATGGACGGCCAGCCAGCCGAACAGGTAGTTGCCGTCGGCGAGCGCGGCCGGGCCGAGGAGCCGGCCGAGGTCGCCGAGCGCGACCAGCACCACGAGCGCCGTCGGCACGGCGAGCCCGAACCGGCGGTGCAGCGCGTACATCGGCGGGGTCAGCGCCACCACCGCGACGTAGGCGACCAGGAACCACAGCGGGATGGTGGCGAACCAGACCACTGTGCGCACCTGCCCCGCGTCGGCGCCGCGCAGCGTGGCGATCCCCGCGCCCGCTGACAGGACCAGCAGCAACACGGTGGTGGGGCGGACCAGCCGGGCGCTGCGGTCCACCAGCCACCCGGCTGCCGACCCGCCCCGGCGCCGGCGGGCGGCCAGCGAGGCGGCGTTGGCGTAGCCGCCGACCAGGAAGAACACCGGCATCACCTGGGCCACCCAGGTCAGCGGCCAGGCCCAGCGCAGGTCGGCCAGCGCGGAGTGGCCGGCGGGGCGGCCGTTGTCGTACCCGATGGCTGTGACACCCCAGTGGCCGAGCACGACCATGGTGATGGCCAGCGCCCGGAGCAGGTCGATGTAGCGCTCCCGCCCCGGCGGCGTGCGTTGCGCGAGCTGCCGCAGGCGGCGCATGGGCTCAGGCTAGGCCAGCCGGGCCCGACCGGTACGGATAACGGATCGGTCGAGAGGTCTTGTGGTCCCCGTCGCACTGTCGTAGAAATTCTTCATTGGAAATGCGTCTTGTGAAGACAAGCGACAGGGTGCTCACCGCGCGTACCCGGACCGAGGAGATGCGATGAACAGGCGTGAGATCCTACGGCGCAGCGCCGCCGCCGGTCTGCTGGCCACCCCCGCCGCCGGGCTGCTCGCCGGCTGCGCCACGTCGGGTGGGGGCGACGAGGGCGACAAGGGCGCGTACAAGGGCACCAAGAGCGAGCAGAACCCGCTCGGCGTGGCCGAGGACGCCCCGCTGGAGGTGGTGATCTTCAACGGCGGGTTCGGGGAGGACTACGCCAAGGCCCACGAGGCCATGTACAAGGAGCGCTACCCGAAGGCGGAGATCAAGCACTCGGCCACCGCGGAGATCAGCAAGACGCTCCAGCCCCGCTTCGTCGACGGCAGCCCGCCGGACGTGGTCAACAACTCCGGCGCCGGTCAGATCGACTTCAACGGCCTGGTCTCCCAGAACGCGCTCGCCGACCTGGGCGAGCTGCTCGCCGCGCCGAGCCTCGACACGCCCGGCAAGACGGTCAAGGACACGCTGCTGCCCGGCACCGTCGAGGTCGGCTCCTACGACGGCCGGTTCCTGGTGCTCAACTACACCTACACGGTGTACGGCATCTGGCACTCCACCAAGCTGTTCGCCGACCGCGGCTGGGAGGACGCCAAGACCTGGGACGACCACATCGCGCTCTGCCGCCGGATCAAGGCCGCGGGCATCGCCCCCTGGACGTACGCCGGTGTGCACCCCCGCTACATGAGCTGGCCGCTGATCTCCACCGCGATCAAGCTCGGCGGCCCGTCCGTGGCGCTGGCGATCGACAACCTGGAGCCGAACGCCTGGAAGTCGGACGCCATGAAGACCGCCGCCGACGCCTGGCACCAGATCGTCAAGGACAAGTTCATCCTCGACGGCTCCCCGGGCCTGGACCACAAGCAGTCGCAGACCGCCTGGTGCCAGGGCAAGGCCGCGTTCATCTCCTGCGGCTCCTGGCTGGAGAGCGAGCAGAAGGACGTCACGCCGGCCGGCTTCAACATGACGGTCGCGCCGACGCCGAGCCTGGGCAGCGGCGACAAGCTGCCGTACGAGGCGATCCGCGGCACCGCGGGCGAGCCGTTCATGGTGCCGGCGAAGGCGCGCAACGTCGCCGGCGGCCTGGAGTACTTCCGCACCATGCTGTCCCGCAAGGGCGCCCAGGACTTCACCAAGAAGGTCGCCAGCCTGCCCGTGGTCGCCGGCGCCACCGAGGGCATCGACCTGCCGTACGGGCTCAGCACCGTGGTCAAGGCGCTCGACGCGTCCGGGTCCAACGGCTTCAACTGGGTCTACAACAACTACTACCGCAAGCTGGAGCGCAACCTGGTCGACGCGGCCTGCGGCGAGTTCTTCAGCGGCCGGATCTCCCCGGCCGAGTTCCTCGACCAGTGCCAGAAGGGCGCCGACTCGATCGCCCAGGACAACTCGGTCAAGAAGTACAAGCGGTCCGCGTGATGCGACAGGGCCGCCTCCCCCTGATCCTCACGTTCCTGCTGCCACCACTGGCGTTGTACGGCATCTTCGTGCTGTCGCCGTACCTCCAGGCTTTTCAGATCTCCACCACCGACTGGATGGGCTACTCCGCGCAGGCCGACCCGGTCGGCATGGCGAACTTCCGCACGCTGCTGCACGACGGGTACGTGTGGAACGCGTTGAAGAACAACGCGATCCTGCTCGCCGTGGTGCCGGTGGTGACGATCGGGCTGGGCCTGTTCTTCGCCAGCATGCTCACCATGGGCGGCCGCAAGGGCCGGGCCGGTGTGACCGGGGTGCGCGGCACCTCGGTCTACCGGCTCGTCTACTTCTTCCCCCAGGTGCTCTCGGTGGTGATCATCGCGCTGCTCTGGAAGGAGATCTACAGTCCGACGAGTGGCCTGCTCAACGGCGCCCTGCGCGCCGTCGGGCTGGCCACCCCGGCCTGGCTCGGCGACCCGCGCTTCGCGTTCTGGTGCGTGCTGGCGGTGATGGTGTGGAGCAACGTCGGCTTCTACGTGGTGCTCTTCGGCGCCGCCATGCAGGCCATCCCGCGTGACATCTACGAGGCGGTGCTGCTCGACGGCGCGTCCCGCACCACGATGCTGCGGAAGATCACCATTCCGCTGCTCTGGGACACCATCCAGGTGGCCTGGATCTACCTCGCCATCGCCGCGCTGGACGGCTTCATCCTGGTCCAGCTCATGACCAACGGCGGACCGAACTTCTCCTCCGACGTGATCGGGCTGCGGATGTACGACACGTCGTTCGGCAGCGAGAACAAGTTCGGGTACGCCTCGGCGATCGGCGTGGCGATGTTCTTCCTGACCCTCTCGGTGGCGGTGCTGGCGCTGCGCACCGCCCGGCGCGATCGGATCGAGTACTCGTGACCACAGTGGACCCCGGTGCGGCGACCGGCGCCACGACCGCCGGCACGACCCGCCCGGACGACGCGACCCACCCGGCCGGCGCGGGCCGATCCGCCGACCGGCCGCCGCGCCGCGAGCTGGGCGTGGCGAACGTCTTCTCGCACGGCTTCCTGCTGCTCTGGGCGGCGATGACCGTCCTGCCGCTGGCCTGGATGGTGCTCAGCTCGCTGAAGAGCAACGGCGAGATCATCGCCGAGCCGTGGGGGCTGCCCGAGGCGCTGCGGTTCGACAACTGGTCGCGCGCCTGGACCAGCGCCCACATCGGCCGGTTCTTCTTCAACAGCCTGGTCGTGGTGGCCGGCTCGCTGAGCCTGACCATGCTGCTCGGCGCCACCGCCGCGTACGTCTTCGCGCGGTACGAGTTCCGCGGCCGGCAGGTCGTCTACTACCTGTTCGTCGGCGGCATGATGTTCCCGGTCTTCCTGGCGCTGGTGCCGCTGTTCTTCGTGGTCCGCAGCGTCGGTCTGCTCGGCACCTGGCCGGGCCTGATCCTGGTCTACACCGCGTACTCGCTGCCGTTCACCGTGTTCTTCCTGACCGCGTTCTTCCGGACGCTGCCGACGTCGGTGGCGGAGGCCGCGCTGATCGACGGGTGTGGGCACTTCCGGCTGTTCTTCCGGGTGATGCTGCCGATGGCGAGACCGGGACTGATCAGTGTCGGGATCTTCAACTTCCTCAGCCACTGGAACCAGTTCCTGCTGCCGCAGGTGCTCCTGCCCGGCGACGGCCAGGACCGGATGCTCGCTCAGGGGCTGAGTTCGCTCGCGGTGAGCCAGGGCTACGCCGGTGACTACGCCCAGTTGTTCGCCGGCCTGACCATCGCGGTGCTGCCGGTGCTCGTGGTGTACGTGGCGTTCCAGCGCCAGGTCCAGTCCGGACTGACCGCCGGGCAGCTCAAGTGAGGTGGTTGCCACAGGCAACGGGACAGTGGGGAAGATCGAGCTGACCTAGGGTGGGCCGGCACGCTCATCTACCGACAGGAATCTCATGTTCTTCCTCCTCTACACGCTGTTGCTGCTGCTCGGTGGCATCGCGATGATCGCCGTCGGTGTGGCGGTCAAGGAACAGGGGACCGGCTCCCGGATCCTCAACGTGGTGATCGGCCTGGCCTTCTTCGGGTACGGCTTCTATCTGCTGTTCCTCTTCGACGGCGACAGCTACCGGATCTTCTTCTACGTCTTCGTGCTGCCGATCCTGCTGATCGTGCGCGCGGTGAAGGCACGCAAGGAAGCGCGCGAGCAGGCCGCGGCGCAGCAGTTCGCGGGCGGCCAGCAGTTCGCGGGCGGCCAGCAGTACCCGGGCGGACCGTCGTTCCCGGGTGGTCAGCAGCACCCGGGCGGGCAGCAGCAGTTCGCGGGCGCGCCGCAGTACCCGGGTGGGCAGCAGCAGCCCGGCATGTACCCGGGGGCGGGGCACGGTCAGCCCGGCCCGGCGTTCCCGCCTGCCCAGGGCCAGCACGCCCCGGGTCAGCCCGCACCGTACGGCGCCGCGCCGCAGGGGCACCCGGGTCAGCCCGCCCCGCAGGGCTGGCACCAGGCTCAGCCGGGTTCGCAGGACCGATACTGATCAGCCGGAGCGCCCCGGCTCACGCCGAGAACTGCCGGAAGCCGCGAGTGGAACGTCATGGGTGTCAAACCGCCGTTTTGACACCCATGGCGTTCCACCCAACAGCGGCCGCCGCAGCGCGGCGGCCAGCGCGGCAGGGCCAGCGCGGCGGGGCGGCCAGCAGGGCGGGTCAGGTGGGCG
>NZ_LEKG01000097.1:0-26792 GCF_001029515.1 Micromonospora sp. RV43
CTTGTGGCCCGGGCGCGACATGATGTCTGCAGCGCCGAGACGGGGCGTAGGCCGCATGATGGAGGGCGGCCGACGAAGACAGGAGTGAGGTACCGGTGGACCCGCTCGATCGCATCGACGAACTCATCGCCATGGTGGAGCAGGCCCGCTCCGTCCCGATGTCGCGCAACAACTGCATGGTCGACCGGGGCGAGATGATCGCCACGCTCGACGAGCTGCGCGCGGAGCTTCCCGCGGACCTGCGCCGGGCCGCCGCGCTGCTGGAGGAGCGGGACAAGATCATGGAGGCCGGCAAGCGCGAGGCCGACCGGATCATCAGCGAGGGTGAGGCGGAACACGCCCGGCTGGTCTCGGTCAACGAGATCACCGTCTCGGCCGAGCACGAGGGCGCCCGGATCATCGCCGAGGCGCGGGCCGAGGCGCAGCGCCTCCGCGAGGAGGTGGACGACTACGTCGACACCGCGCTGGCGAACTTCGAGCAGTTCCTCACCCGGGCGCTGGCCTCGATAGAGCGCGGCCGGGACAAGATGCACGCGCTGCGCGAGATCGGCACCTTCGCCGGGGACGAGCCGGACCGCCCGCTACCCTTCTGAGCGGCGCGCAGGCCGGTCGCCGACAGCCGGCTGCCGTCGAGCCGGAGGTGAGCCCCGGTTCGACGGTCCGCCCACCTGGCAGGTAACCTTCTTTGTCGGCCTCTCAACGGCCGGAGTCTGACTATGCCCAAACACTCGCCAAGCACACTCGACCCCAGGTCGCCGCTGGTTCTCGACACGAGGGAACTGCCGCGCCGACCTGGCGCGTTGCGTACGCACAAGCGGGTCGTGCCGGCACCGGCGGACCTCGGCGTGGAGTTGATCAGTGTGCCGGAGGGCGCGGACCTCGACCTCGACCTGAGGTTGGAGTCGGTGTCCGAGGGCGTGCTCGTCTCCGGGACCGTCACCGGTCCCGTCAAGGGCGAGTGCGGCCGCTGCCTGCGCGAGATCGACGACTCGTTGGCCGTGACGATCCAGGAGCTGTACGCGTACGAGAACAGCGCCACGGACGACACGACCGACACCGACGAGGTGGGCCGGATGCAGGGCGATCTGATCGACCTGGAGCCGGCGTTGCGGGACGCGGTGGTGCTGGCGCTGCCGACCAACCCGCTCTGCCGGGAGGACTGCCCAGGGCTGTGCCCCGAGTGTGGGGTGCACTGGGACGATCTGCCGGCCGACCACAGCCATCAGCAGGTCGACCCGCGTTGGGCGAGCCTGACGCAACTGACCCGTACAGAGGAGTAAGAACCGTGGCCGTCCCCAAGCGCAAGATGTCGCGCAGCAACACCCGCGCCCGCCGGGCGAACTGGAAGGCCTCGGCGGTGGCGACCGTGGCCTGCCCGCAGTGCAAGTCGGCCAAGCTGCCGCACACCGCCTGCTCCGTCTGCGGCACCTACAACGGCCGTCAGGTCCTCGAGGTCTGACCCGGCCGCCGAGTGACGTCCCCGACCACCGGTCGGGTGACGCGCGCACCAAGGCTCTCGCCCGGTGCCCCGGCTCCCGCCACCGCCGACCGGCTCACGGCCGGCGGACCGTCGGAGCCGGGCACCGCGCGGATCGCCGTCGACCTCCTCGGCGGGGACGATGCTCCCGCCGTCGTGGTTGACGGCGCTCTGCGAGCGGTACGCACGGATCCCGCCCTGCACCTGATGCTCGTCGGCCCGATCGAGGTGGCCGACGAGCTGATCGGTGCGCTCGACCCGGCTCAGCGCGCACGGGTCACGGTCCGCCCGGTGCGGACCGCCGTCGGCATGGCCGACCATCCCACCGCCGCCCGCGGCGAGAGCACGGTACGCACCGCCGTGCAGGCGGTCCGCGACGGGCTCGCCGACGCGGTCGTCTCCGCCGGCTCGACCGGTGCCACAGTCACCGCCGCCGCGCTCGGCCTCGGCCGCTGGACCGGGATCCGCCGCCCGGCGCTCGCCGCCACGCTGCCCGCCGTCGAGGGGCCGGTGGTGCTGCTCGACGTCGGCGGCACGCTCGAACCCGGCCCGGCCACGCTGGCCCGGCACGCCCTCCTCGGCGCCGCCTACGCGTCGGTGGCCCACGCCGTCACCGCACCCCGCGTCGGGCTGCTCTCCGTCGGCCTGGAGACCGGCAAGGGCGACCGGCTGCGCCGCGTAGCCGCGCCCGCGCTCGCCGCCGCGCCGCTGCCTTGCGACGGCCGCTACGTCGGCCTGGTCGAGGGGTACGACATCTCGCTCGGCACCCGCGCCGACGTCGTGGTGACCGACGGCTTCACCGGAAACGTCCTGCTGAAGGCCATCGAGGGCGCGTACGCCATGGCCGGCGGCCCACCGTCACGCGGCGGCGCCCCACGTGCCGCCGCGCTGCTCGGGGTGGGCGGCACCGTGGTGGTGTGCCACGGCGCGGCCGGCTCCGAGGACGTCGCCTCCGGTATCGCGCTCGCGGCCCACCTGTGGCGCCGCGACGCCGCCGGAACGGTCCGCGCCCTGCTCGCCGACATCCCGCACGATCTCGCACCTGACCGACACGACACCGAGGTAGCACCATGACCAACGACAAGCGGCGGCGTGCTCCCGTCGGCCACCTGGAGGCGGCCTTCGGGGTGTCGCTCGACCCGGAACTGCTGGAGCGCGCGCTGACCCACCGCTCGTACGCGTACGAGAACGGCGGCCTGCCCACGAACGAGCGGCTGGAGTTCCTGGGCGACTCGGTCCTCGGCGTGGTGATCACCACAGCGCTGTTCCACAACCACCCCGACCTGCCCGAGGGGCAGCTGGCGAAGTTGCGCGCCAGCGTGGTCAACATGCGGGCGCTCGCCGACGTGGCGCGTGGTCTCGGCCCGGACGGGCTGGGCGCGTACCTGCTGCTCGGCAAGGGTGAAGAGGCCACCGGCGGACGGGACAAGGCGAGCATCCTGGCCGACACGCTGGAGGCGCTGCTGGGCGCGATCTATCTCCAGTACGGCCTGGACACCGCCGCCATCGTCATCCACCGGCTGTTCGACCCGCTGATGGCCGAGTCGGCGGGCCGGGGCGCGGCGCTGGACTGGAAGACCAGCCTCCAGGAGCTGACCGCCGCGCTCGGGCTCGGCGTGCCCGAGTACCGGATCGAGGGCACCGGGCCGGATCACCTCAAGACGTTCACCGCGTGGGTGGTGGTGGCCGGCAACCGCTACGGCGGCGCGGAGGGACGCAGCAAGAAGGAGGCCGAGCAGCGCGCGGCCGAGTCGGCCTGGCGGACGCTCACCGAGCAGGCCGAGGCGGCGGCGGCGCAGTCCCAGGCGGAGACGAGCCCGCAGGTCCAGGACGACGCCACGGACGTCGAGGCGGGCGCGGGCCGTGCCTGAGCTGCCCGAGGTCGAGACCGTCCGGGTGGGACTCGCCCAGTGGGTGATCGGCCGGCGGATCGCCGCCGTCGAGGTACGCCACCCCCGCGCCGTACGCCGGCACGCGCCCGGTGGCGCGCACTTCGCCGACGTGCTCGCCGGCCGGACGGTCACCGGCGTGCAGCGCCGGGGCAAGTACCTCTGGCTGCCGCTGGACAGCGGCGATGCGGTGATCGGGCACCTCGGCATGTCCGGCCAGCTGCTGTTGCAGCCGGTCGGCGCGGCCGACGAACTGCACCTGCGCGTCCGGTTCCGGTTCGCCGACGACGGGCCGGAGCTGCGCTTCGTCGACCAGCGCACGTTCGGCGGGCTGTCCGTGTCGGCCGGTGGGGCGGAGTTGCCCGCCGAGATCGCCCACATCGCCCGCGATCCGATGGACCCGGAGTTCTCCGACGAGGCGTTCGTAACGGCGCTGCGGCGCAAGCATACGGAGATCAAACGGGCGCTGCTCGACCAGACGCTGATCTCCGGGGTGGGCAACATCTACGCCGACGAGGCACTGTGGCGGGCGAAGCTGCACGGCACCCGCCCGGCCGACGCGCTCACCCGTCCGGCCGCGCTGCGGCTGCTCGGGCACGTCCGGGACGTGCTCGCCGAGGCGATCAAGCAGGGCGGCACCAGCTTCGACGAGCTGTACGTCAACGTCAACGGCGAGAGCGGCTACTTCGACCGGTCACTCAACGCGTACGGCCGGGAGGGGGAGCCCTGCCCGCGCTGCGGTGCGCCGATCCGGCGCGAGGCGTTCATGAACCGGTCCTCCTACAGCTGCCCGCGATGCCAGCCGCGGCCCCGGGGCACCCTCCGGGGATGACCCCGAGCCGGTTCGGGGTTGCGCCGGTGTGCTTCGCCCGACGGTCCCCGGAGACGCGCCGGAGCGTACCCGGAGATGCCCTTTTCCGCCCGGTCCGCGCGGCCGGTTCCGGCCGCGCGGACCTCGTCCGCCGGATCGGGGACGAGCGGGGGCCGTTCCCCGATGTCGGGGCCCCGCCTGCTGCCTAGCGTCATCTGGGGTCGGCACAGGGCCGGCATCAGGAGGGTGGAACCCGGGACATGGGCAGGCGACCGGTGACCGTGCGGCTGGCACGGTGGAGTGCGGAGCATCCGTGGCGCGCGATCGCGTTGTGGGTGGTCTTCGTGGCGGTGTGTTTCGTGGGCGGCAGCGCCGCCGGGCTGAACGAGGCGACCGACGAGGATCAGGCGATCGGCGAGTTCGGACAGGCACAGCTGATCGTCGACAGTGGCGGGTTCGACCGGCCGGCGACCGAGAACGTGCTGATCACCGCCCGCTCGGGCTCGCTCGACCAGGCCGCGGCGAAGGCCGCCGCGCAGGACGCGGCGGACCGGCTGCGGCAGGTCGACGGCGTGGCCTCGATCGGTACGCCGATGCCGTCGCGCGACGGCAGCGCGCTGCTGGTGCCGATCACCATGTCGGGCGACCCGGGCACCGCCGGTGACCGGGTGCAGCCGCTGCGGGACACCACCGCGAAGGTGCAGGACGCGCACCCGCAGCTACGGGTGGAGCAGGTCGGCGGCCCGTCGATCGACAAGGCGCTCGACGACACGCTCGGCAAGGACTTCAAGCGCGCCGAGCTGCTCAGCCTGCCGGTGACGCTGGCCATCCTGATCATCGCGTTCGGCGCGCTGATCGCCGCCGGGGTGCCGGTGCTGCTGGCGCTCTCCTCGGTGGCCGCCGCGATGGGCCTCTCCACACTCGCCTCGCACCTGGTGCCGGCCACCGACACCACCGCCAGCGTCATCCTGCTGATCGGCATGGCGGTCGGCGTTGACTACTCGCTGTTCTACGTGCGGCGGGAACGGGAGGAACGGGCGAAGGGCCGATCCGGACTGGACGCGGTGGAGATCGCGGCGGAGACCTCCGGGCACGCCGTGGTGGTCTCCGGCACCGCTGTGATCATCTCGATGGGCGGTCTGCTGCTCGCCCAGGACGCGATCTTCTCCTCGCTGGCGGTCGGCTCGATCCTGGTGGTCGCGGTCGCCGTGATCGGCTCGCTCACAGTGCTGCCGGCGCTGCTGGCGAAGCTGGGCCGCTGGGTGGACCGGCCGCGGGTGCCGCTGCTGTGGCGCCTCACCGCTCCGCGCGACGGGCAGCCGGCCCGGCCCCGGTTCTGGCCGGCGGTGCTCAAGCCGGCGCTGCGCGCGCCGGTGGCCACGCTGCTGATCTCGGTCGCGCTGCTGCTCGCGCTCGCCGCGCCCGCGCTCGGCATGAAGCTGAAGTTCCCCGGCCCGGAGGACGTGCCGCGCACCACGGCGGCCATGCAGGCGTACGACCGGCTCACCGCGGCCTTCCCGAGCAACGGCACCAGCCACACGGTCGCCGTGCGGGCACCCGCCGAGCAGGCCGACCGGGTGCGGGCCGCGCTCACCGACCTGGCCGGCCGTACCGCCGCCGACCCGCTCTTCGCGCCGGCCGAGGGGGACGGCCCGGAGATCCAGGTGTCGGCGGACCGGCGGGTGTCGGTGCTGGAGGTGGCCACGCCGCACGCCAGCCGCTCCGACGAGGCGTCCCGGTCGCTGCACGAGCTGCGCGAGGACCTGGTCCCGGCCACGCTCGGCGGCATCCCGGGCGTGGAGTACGCGGTCGGCGGCGGCGTGGCCGCCAGCGAGGACTACGCCGCCCACATCTGGGCGAAGCTGCCGATCGTCGCGGCGTTCGTGCTGGCGCTGACGTTCCTGGTGATGGCGTGGACGTTCCGGTCGATGGTGGTGGCGCTGACCTCGATCGTGCTGAACCTGCTCTCCGCCGGCGCCGCGTACGGGCTGCTGGTGCTGGTCTTCCAGAGCACCTGGGCGGAGGGGCTGCTCGGCTTCACCTCGATGGACGCGATCGTCACCTGGCTGCCGCTGTTCCTGTTCGTGGTGCTGTTCGGACTGTCGATGGACTACCACGTCTTCGTGGTCAGCCGGATCCGCGAGGCGGTCGACCGGGGGATGCCGACCCGGGAGGCGGTGGCGCACGGGATCACCTCGTCGGCCGGGGTGGTGACCAGTGCGGCGGTGGTGATGGTGGCGGTGTTCTCCATCTTCGCCACGCTCAGCATGATCGACTTCAAGCAGCTCGGCATCGGTCTGGCGGCGGCGATCCTGCTGGACGCCACGATCATCCGCGCGGTCGTGCTGCCCTCGGTGATGACGCTGCTGGGTGACGCGAACTGGTGGGCGCCGAGGTTCATGCGCCGCCGTACGCCCGCCCCGGCGGTCGAGCCGCCGCCCGCCCCGGCGCCGGAGCTGGTCGGCGCCCGCTGAGCCCGAGCGGACCCGCCCCGGCGCCCAACCGGAAGTGCCGAACAGCTTGACATCAGTTCCGGCTCGTGCCGGCCGCTGAGAAGGCATTCGTGTTCGTGCGGTATACCTGAGAGTCATAAGTATGACTCTCAGGTATACCGCCTTCCGTGCATCTGTTCGCCGCTGAGGGTGACGGAGAGTGTTGGCAGCTTTCGTACCGGATGATCGTCATCGGCGCCCCGCTCCCCGGCGAGCGGGGCGGCGGGGTTGTCACGGCAGCGTGCACGGCTCCCGCCAGGCGTCCAGCTGGCGGTCCTTGCGGATCGAGGCGAAGCCGTAGCCGACCGAGGTGACGCAGAAGTCCGCCGGCTCGCCGGTGTACTCGACGTGGAAGACCGGCTTGCCGGCGTCGACGAACGGCAGCAGCTTCGCGCACTCGCGGCGGCGTACGCACTCCTGGTTGACCGCGAAGTCGAAGTCGGGGGCCAGCGCGGCCACCTGCGGCACGTCGTCGACCAGGCCGGGGGAGAGGTCCAGCTTGCGGGCCAGCCCGGCCAGCCGGCGGTTGAACAGCAACTGGTCGTCGAAGTCCAGCGGGAAGCCGGAGCGGTGCCGGTAGCCGTCCGCGTCGGCGAGCGCCACCGCGCCGAAGCCCTTGCCCCGGCACAGCCGGAACCGGTCGGCCAGCACCGGCGCGAGCGCGTCCCAGCCCCGTACGTCCAGGAAACGGCTCCCCGGCCGCCCCGGCACCGCCGCGCCGCGTACGGCGGCGGGGAAGCGGGTGGCGTCCGGGTCGTCGGCGGCGTACGTGCCGACCCGGACGTGGCAGACCAGCCGGCGGCTCTGCTCGCGCAGCTCGGCGGTCTCGGCCGAGGTGGTCGCCACCGGGTCGAGGAGGAAGACGTCGGCGTCGGCTGTGACGTCCACCGGGGTGGTGAGCTGCCACTGCCACCGCCAGCGGTCGGCCTGCGCGGCCGGCCAGGGCGTGGGCGCGCCGGGCGGCGTGATCGGCCGGCGGCAGGCCGGCACCGGGGCGAGCAGCAGCGCGGTCAGCGCGAGCGCCACGCCCCGGCGCGGGCCACGTCGGCGGACGTGGGCCGGCCGGGAGCGCGGCACGGCCCACACCGGCCGGATCCGCATCGACAGCTCCCCGGACGCGGGCGGCCCGACGCCGCCCCCGACCGGTCAACGAACGCCGGGCCGGTCACGACGCGCGGTCAGCTCGGGGTGGCGAAGACCTGCGTCCAGTACGGCCCGTTGCTGCGCGCCACGCCCACCCCGATCTGGGTGTACGAGCAGTTGAGGATGTTCTTCCGGTGGCCTTCGGAGTTCATCCAGCCCTCCATGACCGCCGCCGGGGTCTGGTAGTTCCAGGCCACGTTCTCGCCCACCATGCGGTAGCTGTAGCCGGCGGCCTTGACCCGGTCCCAGGGCTGGCTGCCGTCGCTGCCCGTGTGGTCCATCTTCTTGTGGTTGGCCTGGTCCTGGCTGTGCCGCTGGGCGGCCAGGTTCAGCTTGGCGTTGACCGTGAGCGCCTTGCAGCCGGCCTTCGCCCGCTCCTGGTTCACGATCGTGACGACCTTCTGGAGTTCGGCGCTGAGCCCGGTCGTGGCGGTGGCCTTGGTGCTCGTGGCGCCGCCGCCCGACGTGCCGCTGCTCGGGGCGCTGCTGCGCTCCTGCTGCCGCGACGGGGCGGTGCTGCGGCTCGGCTTCGGGGTGGACTTCTTCGTCGGGCTCGGCGCGACGGTGGTCGGTACGGCGGACGGGCTCGCCGACTCGGGCGCGAGCGTGTCGGCGGGCGCCTCATCGGTCCCGTCGGGCGCCTGCGGCGCGGCGGCCACCGGCGCGTCTGCGGAGGTGCGCTTCGTGCCCTGGTCGTCGCCGGGCAGCAGGACGGCGCCCACGCCGAGGCTCACCACGAGCGTCGCCGCGGCGGCGGCCCCGCCGATCACGAGTGGCCGGGACAGGCGCCGCTTCGGGCGCTGCCGGTCGTCGGCCGGGGTGTCGGTCGCCGGCCGCCAGGTCGCGGTGGGCTGTTCCCAGCCAGCGGCCGGCTGCTCGTGCCCCGGCCAGGCGGTGGGCTGGTCCTGGCCCTGCCACGCCGCGGGCTGCTCGTGGCCCCGCCACGCGGGCTCCTGGCCGTGCCACGCGTCGGTCGGCTGCTCCTCGCCGTTCCACCTGTCCCGGGCCGGCGGGTACGAGCCGGCGGGTCCGTAGGCCGGGGGTGCGCTCTCGGGGCGGAAGCCCCCGGCGGCCGGCTCGACGCCGTGACCGGCGGGCCGCTGCTGCGCTTCGTCCCCGAACAGGTACGACGACCGCGGCTCGGGCCGGTCGCTGAGCCACGCCGGACCCTCGTCGGTCGGCGGCTCGGGACGCCGGCGGGCGCCCTCCGGTTCGATCGGGTCGTTCCAGCGGTACACGCCTGTCCCCTCCACGGGTCGGTTGCGGGCCGGGGTGACGCTACGGGCGCACTCCGAGCTGCGGCAACGTGGCTAAGAAAGAGTTAAGGCGAAGCCGGCGGCAAGGATGAGTCGTTCACACATTTCCGGCGTACAGTAAAGGCGTCCGGACAGAGCGTGTCCGCGCCTTGTGGCAGCCCCCCGGCGAGTGGACCGGCCGACGTGGAGATGATCTACGGCCTTGGTCAACTTGACGAAGGAGGGGGTTTCGGCTCAATATGTAGGTGTCGCCAGTCGCGCCCAGCCATGCCCCGATGCAGTGGGAATGGCAGCCGCGAACATCATGGGCGCGCGTTGGCCGGCCTTTCCGGCAGCGCACATCAAGGAGTCAGCATGGCGAAGGCCCTCTACGGCCACGTAAGTGCAGCGCCCGACCGGCGTCTGCTCGACGAGGTCACCCGACTGCGTGCCAGGGTTCAGGCACTGGAGTTCGAGATCACGCGTCTGCGCGCCGACAACGATCGGCTTGCGGCGGCAGCGGCGGAGGCCGATGACCTCCTCTGTCTGGCCGAGCCCGCACTGACCTGATCTCCAGTTGTCGGAAAACTGAATCGCACCACACCGAAAAGCGCGCCGACACTCAAGTGCCGGCGCGCAGCCATGTGCGGACCCCTTATCGTCGCCGGCGTCGCAATTCTCGATCTTGCGGAACCGCCCGGAATTGCGCCCGGTAATTGTGATCATGCATTTCCGTTCCGCCCGCGACCGCCGGGCGGAAAGCGGACAGCCGGTCCGGCGGGTGGGTCGCGTGGCGGCGGCGCCCCGGTCCCGGGTTAGTCTGCGGGTTCACCAGGTCCGCGCAGCCGGCGACGGTACGGCGGCCACCGGACGAGGATCGAGAAGGTGCATCTCAAGAGCCTGACGGTGAAGGGCTTCAAATCCTTCGCCTCCGCCACGACGTTGAAGCTGGAGCCCGGGATCACCTGCGTGGTGGGCCCGAACGGCTCCGGCAAGTCCAACGTCGTCGACGCCATCGCCTGGGTGCTCGGCGAGCAGGGCGCCAAGGCGCTGCGCGGCGGCAAGATGGAGGACGTCATCTTCGCCGGCACCGCCGGACGGGCGCCGCTGGGCCGGGCCGAGGTCACCCTCACCATCGACAACACCGACGGCGCGCTGCCGATCGAGTACACCGAGGTCTCCATCACCCGCCGGATGTTCCGCTCCGGCGAGAGCGAGTACGAGATCAACGGCGACTCCTGCCGCCTGCTCGACATCCAGGAGCTGCTGTCCGACTCGGGCATCGGCCGCGAGATGCACATCATCGTCGGGCAGGGCCGGCTCGACGGCATGCTGCACGCCAAGCCGGAGGACCGGCGGGCGTTCATCGAGGAGGCGGCGGGCGTCCTCAAGCACCGCAAGCGCAAGGAGAAGGCGCTGCGGAAGCTCGACGCGATGCAGACCAACCTCAACCGCCTGACCGACCTCACCGCCGAGCTGCGCCGCCAGCTCAAGCCGCTGGGCCGGCAGGCCGAGGTGGCCCGCCGCGCCGCCGGCATCCAGGCCAACCTGCGCGACGCCCGGCTGCGGCTGCTCGCCGACGACCTGCACACGCTGCGGACCACACTGGACAAGGAGATCGCCGACGAGACCGCGCTGCGCGAACGGCGCGAGCTGATCGAGGCCGAGCACGGCGAGGTGCAGGGCCGCCTCGGCGAGCTGGAGGCGGCGCTGGCCGAGGACGCGCCGCTGCTCGCCGCGGCGCAGGACACCTGGTACCGCCTCTCCGCGCTCCAGGAGCGGTTCCGCTCGATCGAGCAACTGGCCCGGGAGCGGCTGCGTCACCTCAGCGCCGCCGGCGACGACGAGCGCCCCGGGCGCGACCCCGAGCAGCTGGAGGCGGAGTCGCGGCGGGTCCGCGAGCAGGAGGAGGAACTGCGCGCGGCGCTCACCGAGGACCAGATCCGGCTGGCCGAGGCGGTCGAGCACCGCCAGGAGCTGGAACGGCAGCTCGCCGCCGCCGAACGGGAACTGGTCGCTGCGGCCAAGGCGATCGCCGACCGGCGGGAGGGGCTGGCCCGCCTGACCGGCCAGGTCAACTCCGCCCGGGCGCGGACCACGAGCGCCGGCGAGGAGATCGAACGGCTCGCCGCCGCGCACACCGACGCGATGGGCCGCGCCGAGAAGGCGCAGGCGGACCTGGACGCGGTCGCCGAGCAGTCGACCGAAGCGGACCGGGACAACGCCGACCTGGACGCCCGGCACGACGAGGCGGTGGCCGTCCACGAGCGGGCCCAGGCGGCGGTGCGCAGCCTGGCCGACGGGGAGCGCGCCGCCGAGAAGGACGCCGCCACCTGGAAGGCCCGCGAGGAGGCGCTCGCCATGGGGCTGCGCCGCAAGGACGGCGCAGGGGAGCTGCTGGCCCGCGCCGACCAGGTGCCGGGGCTGCTCGGCAGCCTCGCCGGGCTGCTCACCGTCGCCCCCGGTGACGAGGCGGCGCTCGCCGCCGCGCTGGGCGGCCTGGCCGACGCGGTGGCGGTCAGCGGTGTGGACGAAGCGGTCGAGGCGATGCGGCTGCTCAAGATCTCCGACGCCGGCCGGGCCGGGCTGCTGGTCGGCAGCCCCGCCGGGCCGGGCATGGACGGGCCCGCCGACGCGTTGCGCCCGAAGCTGCCCGAGGGCGCCCGCTGGGCCCCCGACCTGGTGGAGTGCTCGCCCGCGATCCGCCCGGCCGTGCACCGGGCGTTGCGCGACGTGGCGCTCGTCAACGACCTGGCCGCCGCGTCCGCGCTCGTCGCCGCGAATCCGGAGCTGCGCGCTGTCACGCCCGACGGCGACGTGGTCGGGGCGTACGCGGCGGCGGGCGGGTCGGCCAAGGCGCCCAGCTTCATCGAGGTGCAGGCCGCCGTCGAGGAGGCGCGGGCCAACCGGGCCACCGCCGAACGCACCGCCGCGGAGCTGCGCGAACAGCTCGCCGAGGCGCGCGCCGAGGTGGCCGCCGCCAAGGAGGCGGTGCAGCACGCCGCCGCCGCCAAGCGGGAGGCGGAGAGCCACCGCAACGCCGCCGCGCGCCGCCTCGCCGAACTGGGCGCCGCCGCCCGCTCGGCCAAGGCGGAGACCGACCGGCTCGGCGAGTCCCGGGCACGCGCCGAGGCGGCCCGGGAGCGGGACCTCGCGGCGCTCGCCGAGCTGGAGGAACGGCTGCGGCTGGCCGAGGCCACCCCGCTCGACGCCGAACCCTCCACCGAGGAGCGCGACCAGCTCGCCGCCATGGTGCCGCAGGCACGGCAGAACGAGATGGAGGTCCGGCTCGCGGTGCGTACCGCCGAGGAGCGGGTGGCCTCGATCGCCGGGCGGGCCGACTCGCTGGCCCGGCAGGCCACCGCCGAACGGGCGGCGCGGGAGCGCGCCGCGGCCCGGCGCGCGGCCCGCACCCGCGGCGCCCAGATCGCCCGCGCCGTGGTCGGCGGCGCCCGGGAGGCGCTCACCCGGCTCACCGTCTCCATCGCCCGGGCCGAGGAGCACCGCGACGCCGTCGCCCGCGAGCGCGCCGCCCGCGAGGCCGAGCTGTCCGAGGTACGCGGCGCGGCCAAGCGCCTCGCCGCCGAGCTGGAACGGCTCACCAGCCAGGTGCACCGCGACGAGGTGGCCCGCGCCGAGCAGCGGATGCGCATCGAGCAGCTGGAGGCCAAGGCCGCCGAGGACTTCGGGCTGGACGTGCCCACGCTCGTCGCCGAGTACGGCCCGGACCGGCTGGTCCCGCCCACCGACGCGGACGTGGCGCTCGCCGAGAAGGAGGGCCGGCCGGTGCCCGAGCCGGTCCGCTACGAGCGGCCGGTGCAGGAGAAGCGGGCCGCCAAGGCGGAGCGGGAGCTGGCCCTGCTGGGCAAGGTGAACCCGCTCGCGCTGGAGGAGTTCGCGGCGCTGGAGGAGCGCTTCAAGTTCCTCTCCGAGCAGCTGGAGGACCTCAAGGCGACCCGGCGTGACCTGCTCACCGTGGTCAAGGACGTGGACGACCGGATCCTGGAGGTCTTCGCCAGCGCGTTCGAAGACACCGCACGGGAGTTCGAGCAGGTCTTCACCGTGCTGTTCCCCGGCGGCGAGGGCCGGCTCGTGCTCACCGACCCGGAGGACCTGCTCACCACCGGTGTCGAGGTCGAGGCCCGCCCGCCGGGCAAGAAGATCAAGCGGCTCTCGCTGCTCTCCGGCGGGGAGCGGTCGCTGACCGCGGTGGCGATGCTCGTGGCGATCTTCCGCGCCCGGCCCAGCCCGTTCTACATCATGGACGAGGTGGAGGCGGCGCTCGACGACGTGAACCTGGGCCGCCTGATCACACTGCTGGCGCAGTTGCGGGAGAAGAGCCAGCTCATCGTGATCACGCACCAGAAGCGGACCATGGAGATCGCCGATGCGCTCTACGGAGTGACAATGCGCGCCGGTGTGACCCAGGTGATCAGCCAGCGGCTTAACCGGGCCGACGACGAGGAACAGGTGACAGACGAGTGAGTCGGGAACGCGCCACGGCGCTCCTGGTGGACTTCGACGGCGTGCTGCGCCGCTGGGATCCGGCGGTGGCCGCCGGTGTCGAGCGGGAGTACGGGCTGCCCGAGGGCGTCCTCGGTGAGATCGCGATGTCCTGGGGGCTGCTCCAGCCGGTGCTCACCGGCCAGGTCAGCCACGCGAAGTGGATGGCGAGCGTGGCCGACGCGCTGACCCCGACGATCGGCGACCCGGAGCGGGCCCGGGCGGCGGTGGACCAGTGGCAGAGCTACCGCGGCGAGGTCGACCCGGACGTGCTGGCGTTCGTCCGCGAGGTGCGGGCCGCCGGCGTACGGGTGGGGCTGGGCACCAACGCGACCGACCTGCTCGACGCCGACCTGGCCGCGCTGGGCCTGACCGGGGAGCTGGACGTGATCGTCAACTCCTCGGTCGTCGGGGTGCACAAGCCGGCGAAGGAGTACTTCCAGGCCGCCTGCGAGGCGCTGGAGACGCCGCCGGGGCGGGTGCTGTTCGTCGACGACGAGGACCGCGCGGTGGCCGGCGCCCGGGTGGCTGGTCTGTCCGCGCACCGCTGGAGCGGCCCGGCCGACCTGCGGTACCTGCGCGCGGCGCTGGCGTACTGAGCCGGACGGGCCCCGTGTCCCGCCCGGCTCGTGCGCCGCTCACCGCAGGCCCGGCACCTCGGTGACCGTGAACGGCGGGGCGGGCGTGGTCGCGAAGAGCTGGCTGTCCACCCAGAGCAGTCGGCCGGCGTCGCGCGCCACCGAGGTGGGCGACCGCTGGATGCCGACCGGGCGGGACCGGTCGACCACCTGGGCGGTACGTAGTTCCTGGTCGAGCCGGGCCAGGTTCACCAGGAACCGGGTGCCGCCGGCGCCGTCCGGTTCGTTGACCACGCCGTAGAGCCGGTCCCCCTCCAGCAGCAGGCCGTCCGCGCCCATCCGGCCACCGCTCACCTCGACCTCGGTCACGGACCGGTCGGCGAGGTCGACCCGGAACAGGCGCTCGCCGCCCTGCTCCGCGACGAGGGCGACCCGGCCCGACGGGTCGACCACGATGCCGTTGAGGAAGACCGGGACGGCCGGGAAGTCGTCCGGACCCACCCAGGGGACCAGGGCGCCGACGCGCCCGCCGGTGAGCCCGGCCCGCCACACGGTGCCGGTGGCGGAGTCCGTGACGTAGACGGCGTCTTCGGTGACCGCCAGGTCGTTGAGGGCCGCGCCGGGTGCGGCGGCGCGGCGGGCCAGCAGGGCGCCGTCCGGCGCGTACACGAAGAGCGTGCCGGTGGTCCAGCCGGCGACGAGGACGCGGCCCCGGCGGTCCACCCGGACCCCGGCGGCGCTGGTCCGGCCGTCGGCGCCGGGGGCGAGGAACGGACGCAGCCCGGCCCGGCGGGTGTCGCCCCGGTAGACCGCGCCGGTGGCCGAACTCGTGACGTACATCGTGCCGCTGGCGGTTACCGCGAGCCCTTCGGGCAGCACGCCGGGCGCGCGGGAGACGACGTAGGTGTCGGGACGGACGTCGGTGGGGGCGGGCCGGGGTACGCCGACGGTCACCGCCGTCAGGACCGCGGCGGCCGCCGCGGGGAGTGTCTTCACGCCACGCAGCGTCCGGCGGCGCCGGCCCGCCCGGAAGCCCCTTTCGGCACGGGCCGAAAGGTGGCTACCGTTCGCCGGTGACCACCCTGCGACTCAACGCCGCCGACCTGAGCCGCACCGTCCTGCGGTCCGAACCGGCGGTGCTGGTCGAGCTGGCGATGGCCGCCCAGCGGCTGGTCCTGGCCGACGTGCCGGAGCACCTCGCCGGGTGGCGGACCCGGACCCGGGCGGCGTTGCGCCCCGAGATGCGTTCCTACCTGGACCTGTGCCGGACGCCGTACCTGGTGCCGGACCTGGTGACCCCGCCGGTGTTCGACGGCGGCCTCGACGCCCTGCTGGACCGGGTCGCCGGCACCCCGGACGAGGTGCTCGCCGCCGAGCTGGGCCCGCTGGTGGCGTCCGGCGCGCTGCCCGCCCGGGTGGCGCCGCTGGCCGCCGGGGAGCCCGCCGCCCGGGCCCGGCTGCGGGCCGCGATGCGCGCCTTCCACGGCGTGGCGCTCGCGCCCTACTGGTCGGAGATCGAGGGCGCGGTACGGGCCGACCGGGCGGTACGCGGCCACACGCTGGCGGCCGGCGGCCTCGACCGGGTGTTGCGCGATCTCAGCCCGTACCTGGCCTGGGCCGAGACGGGGGAGCACTACGCGCTGTCCTACCGGTGCGCGGTCGCCGACGACGTCGAGGTGGCCGCGGGCGGCCGGGGCCTGACCCTGCTGCCCTGTCATCTCGCCCCGCAGCCCTACCTGCTGGCGGACCCGGGCGGCCCGCTGGTGCTGGTCTACCCGATCCGGCCGGGGCGGCGTGAGCTGGGGGCCGGGGCGCCACTGGCCGATCTGCTCGGGCGGACCCGGGCGGCCGTGCTGGCGGCGACCGCCGACGCTCCCGGCACCTCCCAGCTGGCCCGCCGGGTCGGCGTCTCCGCGGCCACCGCCAGCGAGCACGCGGCGACCCTGCGGGCCGCCGGGTTGATCACCACGCGGCGGGACGGCGCGGGGGTGCGGCACTGCCTCACCCCGCTGGGCGAGCAGGTGCTGTGGGCGGGCGGCCCGGCAGGGGTCAGGCCCCGGTGACGCCGTCGATACGCTCGCGGATCAGGTCGGCGTGGCCGTTGTGCCGGGCGTACTCCTCGATCATGTGCATGTAGACCCAGCGGACGCTCATCGTCCGAGTCTCGGCGGTGCCGTCCCGGCGGGGGCGCCGGAAGGTCTGATCCAGGGAGAGGGCGGCGGCCTGCCGGGCGGCGGCGACCTCGGCGAGGTAGGTGGCGAAGGTCTGCTCCGGGTCGGCGTCGGCGACCGCGTTCAGGTCGGCGTCCGGGTCTTCCTGGTCGTCGTAGAGGCCGGGTGCACCAGGGTGTCGCGGTGGTGGTCGAGCCAGCCTTCGAGCATGGTGCGCTCGTCGGCGACGTAGGGCTCGTGGCGGCGGTCGATCTCGGGTGCGGTCCAGGTCATGGGCGCCGATGTTAATAAGGGCCCCCTGTACAACGCGAGGCGTTAACAGGGGGCCCTTCCTTACACCCTGAGGGGACCACGACGACCGGCCAGCGGCCGGTGCGCACGAGCCGGGTGGCGACCGAGCCGACCAGCTTGTGCCCGGCCTGCTCCGAGGAGCCGACCACCACCATGTCGGCCCGGTGCTCGTCGGCGGCCCGGCACAGCTCGGTGTAGGCGTCGCCGCGCCGGCACAGGAACGTCACCGGCAGGTCCAGTTCCTCGGCCCCGCGCCGGCACTCGGCACGCAGCTCGTCGGCCAGCTCGTCGTGGGTCTGCTGGACCGCGCCGGCCACCACGCCGGAGAGCATCGCGCTGTACGAGGCCGGCGAGCTGACGAACACCGCCACCAGCGTGGCGCCCTGCCGCCGGGCCAATCCGGCGGCGTACGCGGCGGCGCGCATCGAGGTGCGGCTGCCGTCCACGCCGACGAGCACCACCCGTGGCCCGTCCGTACCCCGTTCGTAGGGGAGCGGACGGGTCCGCGGGCCGTACCGCTCGCGCTCCGCGGCGTCCATCGTCAGTCCTTCGTTCCGGCGGGGACCGCCTCGGCCGTCTCCCGCCCGGCGGGGACCGGCTCGGCGTTGGAGCGGCGCAGCGGCACCTCGCGGATGAGGACCACCGCGACGAGGGCGAGCAGCCCGAACGGGGCGGCGGCCAGGAAGATGTCACCTGCGGCGTGCCCGTACGCGGCCTCGACCACTGTGCGGATCGGGCCGGGGAGCGTGTGCACGTCCGGCAGACCGCCGCCGCCCGGCCCGGAGGCCGGGATGCCGAGGCGGCTCAGGCCGTCGGCCATGTAGCCGGTGACCCGGTGGCCGAGCACCGCGCCGAGCGCGCTCACGCCGATCGCGCCGCCGAGGCTGCGGAAGAACGCCACCACCGAGCTGGCCGCGCCGAGCTCGTCCGGGCGGACCGTGTTCTGCACGGCCAGGACCAGGTTCTGCATGGACATGCCGACGCCGAGGCCGATCAGCGCCATGAAGACGGCGAGGTGCCAGTACGGGGTGTCGGCGCGCATGGTGCCCATCAGCGCGAAGCCGGCGGTGAGCAGCACCGAGCCGATGACCAGCCAGCTCTTCCAGCGGCCGGTGCTGGTGATGATCCGGCCGACCACTGTCGAGGAGACCAGCAGGCCGCCGATCATGGGCAGCGTCATCAGGCCGGACATGGTCGGGCTGGCGCCGCGGCTGATCTGGAAGTACTGCCCGAGGAACACCGAGGCGCCGAACATGCCGACGCCGACCGCGATGCTGGCGATCACGGCGAGCGTGATGGTGCGGTTGCGGAACAGGTGCGGCGGGATCATCGGGTCGGCGGCACGCTTCTCGACCCGGGCCGCGAGCGCGCCGAGCAGCGCCGCGCCGGCCACCATCACACCGCTCTGCCAGGAGATCCAGTCGTACCGGTCACCGGCCAGGGTGATCCAGACCAGCAGCAGCGAGACGGCGGCGGTGATGAGCGTGGCGCCCCACCAGTCGATCTTCACCTCGCGCTTGACCACTGGTAGCCGCAGCGTCCGCTGGAGCACGATCAGGGCGAGCACGGCGAACGGCACGCCGACGTAGAAGCACCAGCGCCAGCCGAGCCAGGAGGTGTCCACGATGACGCCGCCGATGAGCGGGCCGCCGATGGTGCCGACGGCCATGACCGCGCCGAGGTAGCCGCTGTACCGGCCGCGCTCGCGCGGCGCGATCATCGTCGCCATGATCACCTGGGCGAGGGCGGTGAGGCCGCCCGCGCCGACGCCCTGCACCACCCGGCAGGCGATCAGCTCGCCGGTGGTCTGGGCCTGCCCGGCGAGCACCGAGCCCAGCACGAAGACCACCAGGGAGAGCTGGACCAGCAGCTTCTTGCTGAACAGGTCGGAGAGCTTGCCCCAGATGGGCGTGGTCGCGGTGGTCGCCAGCAGCGTCGAGGTGACCACCCAGGTGTACGCGGACTGACCGCCGCGCAGGTCGGTGATGATCCGCGGCAGCGCGTTGGAGACGACCGTGGAGGAGAGGATCGCGACGAACATGCCCAGCAGCAGGCCGGAGAGCGCCTCCAGGATCTGCCGGTGGGACATGTCGACGGCGGTCGCCCGTGCGGGCGCAGTCGCCTGAGTCATCGTGGAGTGCCTCCGGAGCGGGGGAGAAAGGTTGCCTCGGGCAACCGTAGAAGCCGTTGCCTTGAGCAACAACTCGGGCCGGGCGCGGATTGTTCCCCCTGCCCGCGGGCTCAGAACGACTCGTTGAAGCGGTGCATCAGCCGGGCGAGGTCCGCCACGTCCTCTTTCGGCCAGCTTTCGAGCGAACGCCTTATCTGTCCGAGTCGCGCCGCCCGGGCCGCGTCGAACCGCCGGGTGCCCTCCTCGGTGAGGCTGAGCTGGGCCGCCCGCCGATCGGTCGGGTCCGGGTCGCGGCGGACCAGACCCAGCGCCTCCAGCCCGCCGATCTGGCGGCTCAGCGTGCCCTTGCCGATCCCCAGCTTCGCGGCCAGGTCGGTGAGCCGGATCGAGCCGGAGCGGCGCAGCCAGAGCAGCAGGCCGTACGCGTTGGGCTCCAGGTTCGGGTGGACCTCGCGGGCGATCTCCCAGGACAGCGCCCGGCCGCGGCGCAGCAACGCGGTCAACTCGTGCTCCACGGCGCGCAGCGTCTCGTCCACGCTCAGAGGGTACTCAGTCCTCGTCGCTGAGTTGCTGTCGCGCCACCGGCCGCAGCTCGCCCTCTCTCGTCGTCCCCTCGATCACCACGGCGGCCCTGCGGCCCTGGTGCGTGAGCGTGGCCACCGCGTTCCCGAAGTAGGGCCCGGCCAGCTTCCGCCAGCGCACCGGCGGGCGGCGTACGCCGGCCGAGCGCGCCAGCGCCCGGGTCGCCCCGGCCGGGCCGGGATTCCAGCCCAGCGTCATCAGCGGGCGCATCGCGGCCGGCACCTGGTTGTGGATCGGCGAACAGGTGAGCTGGTGCACGGGCGTACGGACGTTACGGTCGGCGAACCGGGCCCGGGCCACGTACGAGTGGTGCACGTCACCGGAGAGCACGCTGATCGACGCCGGTCGCGCGTACGCCGGCCCGGCGCCCACCCGTGCCCCGGTGCGCGGCGCGGTGCCGCTGCCCAGCCGCGCGAACAGCTCGCCCAGCGCCTCGAACGAGCGCCGGAACGCCCCCCAGTGCTCCAGGTCCAGCGCCCGGCGGATCTGCTCGGAGAGCCGGGCCACCCAGGGGCGGCCGGAGTCGGCCAGGCGCTCGTTCCACGCCTCGACGTGGTGGATGCCCGGCGGCAGCAGCCACGGCAGCGAGCTGCCCACCACCAGGTGGTCGTAGGTGCCGTGCGCCTGGTCGAGGAACCACGACCACTCGCCCGGCGGCAGCATCGCCCGGTTGCCCGGCTGGAGCACCCGGCTGGACCGGTTGTCCAGCATGACCAGGCGGGTACGGCCCAGGTCCAGCGCGTAGCTCCACTGGTACTGCACGGCCCGCCAGCGCTCGGTGTCGTGCGCCAGGTCGGCCTCCTTGTCGACCCGCTCGCCGAACTCGTGCAGCACGCTCGTGGCGTCCTCGGCGGCCATCACCTTCGCGTACACCGGATCGGCGGCGATCTCGTCCGGGCTCAGGTTGCCCAGGTGCTGATAGACCCAGTAGGAGGCGAGGCCGCTGCGGATCCGCTCGGCCCACCACGGCTGCTCGCGCATGTCCGCGCGCCACGACTGCGAGGTGTTCCAGTCGTCGATCACCTCGTGGTCGTCGAAGATCATCACGCTCGGCACGGTGGAGAACAGCCAGCGGATCTCCGGGTCGCGCCACGACTCCAGGTAGAGCTTGGTGTACTCGTCGAAGCTGACCACCTGCGTCGCCGGGGCGTCCTTCGGCCGCCGCCGGCGCCGCTTGAGCAGCCGCCGCACCGTCGGCGAGGTCTCGTCCGCGTACACCTGGTCGCCGAGCAGCACCAGCAGGTCGGGCAGCGCGGCGTCGTCGGGCGCGGCCATCACCCGCCGGGCGTACGCGTCGAGCGCGTCCGGCGGCAGCTTCCGCGCGGTGGAGTGCTGGGTGGTCTCCCGGCAGGAGCCGAACAGCAGCCGCACCGGCTGGTCCGCGTCGTCGAGCGCGCGGGTCCGGATCACGCTGGGCGGGAACGACGAGTCGGGCAGCGGCCACGCCACCTCGTCGTCGATCAGCACCTCGTAGGTCGTGACGCTGTCCGGGGTGAGCCCGGTCACCACCACGATCGCGTAGTGGTGGTCGTACGCGGAGAAGGTGGGTGCACTGCCGGTGGCGCCGTCCGCGGTGCGGACGGTGACCACGGCGGGCGAACTGGTCTCCACCCAGACGGTCGCCCGCGTGTCGACGACCCGGCGCAGCAACGGGCCGATGAGCAGGCGGGAACCGGGCACGACACACCTCCGACAAGATCGTTTCGGCTGTTCCCTACCCGGCCGGCGGTTGCGGTACGCCTTCCGGTGCGAGCGTACCCGCAGGTTGTTCGCGTGCCGAGGCGGTGAGTGGGACGCGGTCGTCGGCATCTGACAGGATTTCGGGCATGACGGAATACCTCCTCGTCGCTCTCGCCCTGCTCGGCGTGCTGATCATCGGCGGCCTGAGCCTCGTGGTGCCCCGGCTGCGCCGGCGCCCGCAGCCGCCGCTGCCGCGCACGGAGGTCGACACCCGGACGGAGGAGGACCTGGCCGGCCCGCCGGTCGAGGCCCCCGAGGCGGAACTCACCACCGGTGTGGTGGTGGAGGTGCCGCCGGCCCCTCCGGTCGAGGTGCCGCAGGTCGAGGTGCCGGAGCCCACCGCCGGCCGGCTGGTCCGGCTGCGCTCCCGGCTGTCCCGCTCGCAGAACGTCTTCGGCAAGGGCCTGCTCGGCCTGCTCAGCCGCGACCGGCTGGACGAGGACACCTGGGAGGAGATCGAGGACAGCCTGATCACCGCCGACGTCGGCATCGACGCCACCCGGGAGATCGTCGACCGGCTGCGCGAGCGGACCCGCGTGCTCGGCACCCGTACCGGGGAGGAGCTGCGGGCGCTGCTCGCCGCCGAGCTGGTGAACGCGCTCGACCCGGGCCTGGACCGCTCGCTGCGCACCGCGCCGAAGGAGGGCGTCCCGGCGGTGGTGCTCGTGGTGGGCGTCAACGGCGCCGGCAAGACCACCACCTGCGGCAAGATCGCCCGGGTGCTCGTCGCGGACGGCCGCAGCGTGCTGCTCGGCGCGGCCGACACTTTCCGGGCCGCCGCCGCCGACCAGCTGGAGACCTGGGGCGGCCGGGTGGGCGCCGAGACGGTCCGCGGGCCCGAGGCCGCCGACCCGGCCAGCGTCGCGTTCGACGCGGTCAAGCGCGGCATCGACACCGGCGTCGACACCGTGCTCATCGACACCGCCGGCCGGCTTCAGAACAAGATCGGCCTGATGGACGAGCTGGGCAAGGTCAAGCGGGTCGTGGAGAAGCACGGCCCGATCGACGAGACGCTGCTGATCCTCGACGCCACCACCGGCCAGAACGGGCTGGAGCAGGCACGGGTCTTCACCGAGGCGGTCAACGTCACCGGCGTGGTGCTGACCAAGCTCGACGGCACCGCCAAGGGCGGCATCGTGATCGCCGTGCAGCGCAAGCTCGGCATCCCGGTCAAGCTCGTCGGCCTCGGCGAGGGCAAGGACGACCTGGCCCCGTTCGACCCGGCACAGTTCGTCGACGCGTTGCTCGGCACCGAGCCGCTCGCCCGGGACGCGTAGCCTCTCCCGTGACGACTGACGATCGCGCCTACGCGGGGTGGCGCGACCCCAGCCACCCGTCGCCACGCCTCGGGAGACCGTACGTGACTTCGCAGGAGATCCCGCTGCACGGCGGGAACGTGAGCACCGTGGTCCGTGTGGGAGACACGGTCCGGCGCAACGCCGGCCCGTGGACGCCCTCCGTGCACGCGCTGCTGCGCCACCTGGAGTACGTCGGATTCACCGGCGCGCCCCGGGCGCTCGGCATGGACGAGCGCAACCGGGAGGTCCTGTCGTACCTGGAGGGGGAGTGCGGGGAGTACCCGCTGGCCCCGCACTGGGTCACCGACGAGGCCCTGGTCACGGTGGCCACCATGCTGCGGATGTTCCACGACGCGCAGTACGGCTTCACCCCGCCGCCCGGCGCGGTCTGGCGCTCGTTCGGGCCGCCCCCGCCGGACACCGAGGTCATCTGCCACCACGACGCCGCGCCGCACAACGTGATCTGGCGGCCGGACGGCACGCTCGGGTTGATCGACTTCGACCTCGCCTCGCCCGGCGCCCGCATCTACGACGTGGCGTACGCCGCCTGGACCT
Organism: Micromonospora sp. RV43; assembly: GCF_001029515.1. NCBI lineage: Bacteria > Bacillati > Actinomycetota > Actinomycetes > Micromonosporales > Micromonosporaceae > Micromonospora > Micromonospora sp. RV43. The sequence goes on from NZ_LEKG01000097.1 coordinate 22,897, forward strand.
GGGTGCCGATCTTCTCCGACCGGGACTCGATCACGCTCGGCTGGAAGCACCCGGACCGGCCGCGCCGGCTGCGGCTGTTCGCCGACGCGTACGGGCTGATCCCGCGCGACCGGCACCGGCTCATCCGGACCATCCGCAAGCGCATCGTCGACCACGTCGAGGGCATCCGGCGGATGGCCGCCGCCGGTGAGCCGGCGTTCGTCCGGATCGTCCACAAGGGCCACCTGCGTCGGCCTATGCGTGACCTGCGGCTGCTCGACTACGAGCGGCACCAGCTGGAGTACGCGCTGCGCTGAGCAAGATCGGCGTTCTTCACACGCCGGAAACAACCCGTCACGCGTCGGAAATCGCGCGGTGTCGCTGAAGGAAACAGCCGGCGACAAAGCTTCCGCGCAACCGGCTGACGGGCGATGCTGCCAGGTCTCAGTCGGAGGGAGGAATACGACAACGAGAGGAGGCAGCGTGGAGATCGACACCGGGAACACTGCCTGGTTGCTTGTCTCGACTGCCCTCGTGCTGCTCATGACCCCCGGTCTCGCGCTGTTCTACGGCGGCCTGAACCGGTCCAAGGGCGTTCTGAACATGATGATGATGAGCTTCTCGTCCATCGGGCTCGTCAGCATCCTGTGGCTTTTCTACGGCTTCACCGTCGCCTTCGGCGAGGGCGGCAGGTTCTGGGGTGACCTGGGCCAGTACCTGGGCACCAAGACCTTCGTCGGCGAGAACGACCTGTGGGGCGAGACCGGCATCCCGATCTACGTCTTCATCGCCTTCCAGATGATGTTCGCGATCATCACCGTGGCGCTGATCAGCGGCGCGCTGTCCGACCGGGTGAAGTTCGCCGGCTGGCTGCTGTTCGCGTTCGGCTGGGCGACCCTGGTCTACTTCCCGGTCGCCCACATGGTCTGGGGCGGCGGGTTGATCGGCGGCGACATCGGCGCGCTGGACTTCGCCGGTGGTACCGCTGTGCACATCAACGCCGGTGCGGCGGCGCTCGCGCTGGTGCTCGTGCTCGGCAAGCGGGTCGGCTGGCCGCGCGAGAGCATGAAGCCGCACAACGTCCCGATGGTCGCCCTCGGCGCCGCGCTGCTGTGGTTCGGCTGGTTCGGCTTCAACGCCGGTTCCGAGCTGACCGCCGACGGGGTCACCGCGCTGGCGTTCATCAACACCCAGGTCGCCACCGCCGCCGCGCTGCTCGGCTGGATCGTGGTGGAGTGGCTGCGCGACGGCAAGCCGACCCTGGTCGGCGCCTCGTCCGGCGCCATCGCCGGCCTGGTCGCGATCACCCCGGCCTGTGCGTTCATCACCCCGGCCGCAGCGGTGCTGCTGGGCGTGGTGGCCGGTGCGGTCTGCGCCCTCGCGGTCGGCCTGAAGTACCGGCTCGGCTACGACGACTCGCTCGACGTGGTGGGCGTGCACTTCGTCGGCGGCTGGATCGGCTGCCTCTGGATCGGCCTGTTCGGCACCGCCTCGGTCAGCTCGCTGGTGGAGACCGACGGCCTGTTCGTCGGCGGCGACGCGTCGCTGCTCGGCAAGCAGGCGATCAGCGCGCTGATCGTCAGCGTCTACTCCTTCGTGGTCGCCTTCGCTCTGGGCTTCGTGATCGACAAGACGATCGGCCTGCGGGTCTCCGCCGAGGCCGAGGTCGACGGCATCGACATCGCTGAGCACGCGGAGAGCGGCTACGACCTGTCGCCCACCACGGGCAGCAGCGGTGGCGCGTTCGCGATGGCCGGGATCGGCGCCGGCAAGCCGGCCGCGGAACCCGCTGTCGAGACCGACGAGTCCGCGCCGGTCAGCGAGAAGGTCGCCGGTTAACGTTCCTGGGATGGAGGGGTTGGACATGAAGCTGGTGACCGCGGTCATCAAGCCGTACCAGCTGGACGCGGTGAAGGAGGCTCTGCACGCGCTCGGCGTGGCCGGGCTGACCGTCAGCGAGGTCCAGGGCTACGGCCGGCAGAAGGGGCACACCGAGGTCTACCGGGGTGCCGAGTACACGGTCGAGTTCCTGCCCAAGATCCGGGTCGAGGTGCTCACCGACGAGATGGACGTCGACAAGATCGTGGACGCGATCGTCGGCGCCGCCCGGACCGGCAAGATCGGCGACGGCAAGGTCTGGGTGACCGGCGTCGAGGAGGTCGTCCGGGTGCGTACCGGCGAGCGCGGGCTCGACGCCCTCTGATCGCCGGACCCGCCGACGTGACCTCGTTGACCACGGCCGCCGCCCCCACCGGGGACGGCGCGCCGGTGGTCAACGAGGTCGCCGGCGTACCTGCAGGGATCGGCGCGGCGGCCCGGTCCGCGCGGGCCGACGCGCTCGACGCCTGGCTGTGCCGGGCCTTCCCGGACCGGGACGGGGTGGCGCTCGTCGCTGTGGGCGGGCTGGGCCGCCGCCAGTGCGCCCCCTACGGCGACCTCGACCTGGTGCTGCTGCACGCCGGGGTGCCCGGCATCGACGAGCTGGCCGCCTCGCTCTGGTATCCGATCTGGGACGCCGGACTGCGGCTGGACCACTCGGTGCGCACCGTCGCCGAGGCGCTGTCGGTGGCCCAGGACGACGTCAAGGTCGCCCTCGGCCTGCTCGACGCCCGGCACGTGGCGGGCGACCCGGCGCTCACCGACCAGCTCTCCCGTACCGCCACCGACCACTGGCGGCGGACCGCGATCCGCCAGCTCCCCGGCCTGCGCGAGATCACCTCCGCCCGCTGGGAGGCGCACGGCGAACTGGCGTTCCTGCTCGAAGGCGACCTCAAGGAGGCGTCCGGCGGGCTGCGCGACGTGGGCATCCTGCGCGCCATCGCCACCGCCGGGGTCACCGACGCGCTCCGCCCCGCCGTGCACGCGGCACACCGGCGGCTGCTGGACACCCGCGACGCGCTGCACCAGCAGGTGGGCCGCCGGGTCGACCGCCTGGTCGCCCAGGAACGCGACGGCGTGGCGCGCCTGCTCGGCGCCGAGGACGGCGACGCGCTGCTGCGGCTGGTGGCCGGCGACGCCCGCACGGTGAGCCACGCCCTCGACGACGCCTGGCGGGCCGCCGACCGGCTCCGCTCCGGCCGGCACCGCGCCGCGCCGGGCCGGCCGCTGCGCCGCCCGGTCGCCCGGGACGTGGTGGAGCAGGACGGCGAACTGGTGCTCGCCCGTACCGCCATCGGGGCCCGCCCCGACCCGAGCCTGTCGCTGCGCGTGGCCGCCGCTGCCGCCACCACCCGGCTGCCGATCGCGCGGGCCACCTGCGAGTGGCTGGCCGCGTACTGTCCGCCGCTGCCGGCGCCCTGGCCACCGGCGGCCCGCGCCGCGCTGATCACCCTGCTCGGCGCCGGTCCCGGCCTGGTGCCCGCCTGGGAGACCTGCGACAGGTACGGGCTGATCGACCGCTGGCTGCCCGAGTGGACCCGGATGCGCAGCCTGCCCCAGCACAACCCGGTGCACCGGTTCACGCTCGACCGGCACCTGGTGCAGACCGCGTACGAGGCGAGCCGGCACACCCGCGACGTGGAACGACCTGATTTGCTGCTGCTCGGCGCGTTCCTGCACGACATCGGAAAAGGGCTGGACGGGGACCACTCGGTGGTCGGCGCGCCGCCGGCCGAGGCGGTCGCCACCCGGATCGGGCTGCCGCCGGCCGAGGCGGCGCTGATCGGCACGCTGGTCCGGCTGCACCTGCTGCTGCCCGACGTGGCCACCCGGCGCGACCTGTCCGATCCGAAGACCGTCGCCGGCGTCGCCGAGCGCGTCGGCGACACCGGCACGCTGGAACTGCTGCACGCCCTGGTCCGCGCCGACGCCGACGCCACCGGCCCGGCCGCCTGGTCCGGCTGGAAGGGCCGGCTGATCGCCGAACTGGTGAGCCGGGTGCGCACCACGCTGGACACCGGTGTGGTGCCCGCCCGGCT